>NZ_JAGFPF010000010.1:0-113260 GCF_025962695.1 Candidatus Symbiopectobacterium sp. NZEC135
GCCAGAATCGATAGTGCGATGGGCAGATCGTAGCGCCCGCCCTCCTTGGGCAGATCCGCCGGGGCGAGATTGACGGTGATCCGCTTGGCGGGAAAGGTAAACCCGGCATTGAGCAGAGCGCTGCGCACCCGGTCCCGTGCTTCCTTAACCGTGGTTTCCGGCAGGCCAACCAGCGTCAGCGCGGGTAAACCATTGCTGATATGGGCTTCAATTGTCACGCAGGGGGCCTGAATACCAATCATTGCGCGCGTATAGGTAATGGCTAACGTCATCGCTTTCTCCTGATTTTCTTGAAAGCGTGCGTTATCGAGCGGAAAAGTGGCAGAGAGGGATTGAATGAATGCGCAGCGCCCAGCAGAGAAATTACCGCCATACAGATGGTTGCATTTGCAATGGAAGACCCTGACGTTTTTTTTGCAGCATCAATATGCGTTGCGTCTCGGTCATTTATAAAGGGCGTTCACCTGACATACATTACCTGTAAAACAGTAATCATTAGACGAACCCTGTGCCACATTGAGATAAGGAGAAGTCAATGCCAAATATTGATCAAGCATCGCGGATGGCGGTGGCGACGATCGGAGTAGGAACCCGTAGTTACATGGAGGATGTCACTTCTCCCCAGAGTCTATTGGAATATATTTTTGATTTATTTAGCTTTGGTTATTTGCATGAGAGAAAGAAAAAAGAATATGACCAGTTTTTACTTGCCATGGCGGATGCTTTAAAGAAAGCAGATGAAAGCACTGAAACATTAGTTGTTGATGTCGAGAGGTATTCGGTCATTTTCAATATGGCCGGCAGGAATAATCCTGCGGGAGATGTGTCTGTGGTGGTAAAAGACAGAAAAAGCTGCGTTTCCGCCAAGATTTCTTCGCTGACATACCATAACGTTTGCAGGGCTATCCGCTTTCGCACTGAACATCAGCTTCCACTCTCCACGTTCTTATTAACCGAAAAGGGGGCCATGAATTTGCGTGGAGAAGAGCTGTCAGGCGCGAGGCTTGCCGGCGTTGATCTCTACAATGCCGATTTGCAGGGGGCAAATCTCTCTGGTGCCGATTTATCGGGTGCCGACCTCCGATTAGCCCAATTGCAGCATGCAATGTTGCCGGGTGCTAATTTGGCGGGAGCCAGGCTTTCAAATACCCATATGGAAAAAGCAAACTTGTCCGGCGCTACGCTTGAAGGAGCAATAATGCCAGGGGTATTCATGCAAGGTGCCATTTTATCTGGCGTAAAATTACAGCATGCAACACTACCGTATGCCGATCTCCGAGATAGCGTTTTGCCGGGGGCAGACCTTCGCAATGCGAGCATCACTGCCGCTGATTTTTCGGGTAGCGATCTCGCGGGTGCTGATTTGTCTGGCGTGAGGATGCATAAAAACCTGTTCAGTGGCAGTAATCTTTCAATGGCACGCTTAAACATGGCAGAAACAAATGTCATTGCTGATATTTCCGAGGAGGTTCAGGAATGGGAGAGCGCGACAATGCGACCGTATCAATAAAAAGCACAATATGAAAAAATAAATATATCAATATGATTAATAAGAATTTATTAATTATATTTCGATGGTTTCCTGCCTTGTTGTAGAAAAAAAACATTGTCATTGTCGCTAAGTCTGTGGTAACTCTGTAGGTATTCGTTCGACAGTGATGACAGAACAAACCATTTATGAAAGCGTTCTCCCTCGTGATTAGCCTAGTCATTATTAGCGTGGTGGTGATTATTAACCCACCGTGCGGGGCGTCGCTGAGACGAAGAATGGCTTAAAAATCAAGCCGTAATTCAAAAAACCCCCGCACCGTAAGGTCGGGGGTTTTTTGTTGGGCGGTAAAAACTACAGAAGGGAGTGGAGTATGTCTTACAGCATAAAATCCTGTTTCTCCCCGGCAGCGTCGGGGAAATAAACTATGAATGGGGCTCAATGGGTGGTGCAAGCGTTGCGGGCGCAAGGTGTCGATACCGTGTTTGGTTATCCGGGTGGCGCGATCATGCCAGTTTACGATGCACTCTACGACGGCGGCGTTGAGCACCTGTTGTGCCGCCATGAACAAGGCGCTGCCATGGCGGCGCTCGGTTATGCCCGCGCGACCGGCAAGGTGGGCGTGTGTATTGCCACCTCTGGCCCCGGTGCCACTAACCTGATCACCGGGTTGGCGGATGCGCTGCTGGATTCAGTACCCGTTGTGGCGATCACCGGTCAGGTAGCTTCACCGCTGATCGGTACTGATGCCTTTCAGGAAATCGATGTGCTGGGTCTGTCGCTGGCCTGTACCAAACACAGCTTCCTGGTCGATTCGCTGGAGTCGCTGCCGGAGATCATGGCGGAAGCCTTCGCTATCGCCAGCAGCGGCCGTCCCGGCCCGGTGCTGGTGGATATCCCAAAAGACATTCAGTTGGCCACCAGTGAGGTAGCCCCGCAGTTTACGCCCGTCGATGACAGCCAGCCGAATTTCCCCGAGCAGGCCATCGAGCAAGCGCGTGCTATGCTGGCGGCGGCGAAAAAACCGATGTTATACGCTGGCGGCGGTGTGGGCATGGCACAGGCGGTGCCTGCTCTGCGTGCGTTCATTGCCGAGACGGGCATTCCCTCCGTTGTGACGCTGAAAGGATTGGGTGCCGTTGATGCCGAGCATCCGCACTACCTTGGCATGCTGGGCATGCATGGCACTAAAGCGGCCAACCTGTCGGTGCAGGCGTGTGATTTGCTGATTGCCGTCGGTGCGCGTTTTGACGATCGCGTGACGGGTAAACTGAATGCGTTTGCACCGCATGCAGCGGTTATCCATCTGGATATCGATCCGGCTGAGCTGAGTAAATTGCGTCAGGCCAACGTGGCGCTGCCGGGGGATTTGAACACGCTGTTGCCTGCATTGGCTCAGCCGCTGGCGATTGACGCCTGGCGTCAAGAGGTGGTTGCGCTGAAAGCCGAATACCCGTGGCGCTACGATCATCCGGGTGAAGCCATCTATGCGCCCGCGCTGTTAAAAACCCTGTCTGAACGCAAACCGGCGGAAACCGTGATCACCACCGATGTCGGTCAGCACCAGATGTGGGCCGCACAGCACATGCGTTTTTCCCGCCCGGAAAATTTCATCACCTCCAGCGGGTTAGGTACCATGGGCTTTGGTTTGCCCGCGGCGGTAGGCGCGCAGGTAGCCCGCCCTGAAGATACCGTGGTGTGTATTTCCGGTGACGGCTCTTTCATGATGAACGTGCAAGAGTTGGGCACCATCAAACGAAAACAGTTGCCGATAAAAATCGTGCTGCTGGATAACCAACGGTTAGGCATGGTGCGACAGTGGCAGCAGTTGTTCTTCAATGAACGTTATAGCGAAACCAACCTCTCCGATAACCCCGATTTTCTGACCCTGGCAAGCGCATTTGGTATTCCAGGGCAACGCATAACCCGAAAAGATCAGATCGATGCCGCGCTGGATGCCCTGTTGAGCAGTGATGGGCCGTATTTGCTGCATGTCTCTATCGATGAACTGGAAAACGTCTGGCCGCTGGTTCCACCGGGCGCCGGGAATGAAACCATGCTGGAACGTACCGAATAATGGCAGGAGAACAGAGAATGACGCACCATCAACTTTCCATACAGGCTCGCTTTCGTCCCGAAATGCTGGAGCGCGTGCTGCGTGTGGTACGCCACCGCGGTTTCCGGGTGTGTGCCATGAACATGATGACGGCCGCCAACCCGGACCACATCAATATCGAATTGACCGTTGCCAGCCAACGGCCGGTGGATTTATTGTCAACACAGTTAAGCAAGCTGCTTGATATCGCTTGTGTTGAAATACAACCCCACGCATCACAACAAATACGTGCCTGAAGGCCCTAGAAAGGATAAAGAGAATGACGAGCAAAGCAGATTATATTTGGTTCAATGGTGAGATGGTGCCGTGGGCGGAAGCCAAAGTACACGTGATGTCCCATGCACTGCATTACGGTACGTCGGTGTTTGAAGGGGTGCGCTGTTACGATTCTCACAAAGGCCCGGTGGTATTCCGTCACCGTGAACATATGCGTCGCCTGCACGACTCCGCTAAAATTTATCGTATGCCGGTGCAGTACAGCGTGGATGATCTCATGGAAGCCTGCCGCGCAACGCTACGTAAAAATGACCTGAAAAGCGCCTATATTCGTCCGCTGGTGTTCGTTGGCGACGTTGGCATGGGCGTGAATCCGCCGGAAGGTTACGTCACGGATGTCATCATTGCGGCATTTCCCTGGGGCGCGTATCTGGGCGAAGACGCACTGGATCAGGGGATTGATGCCATGGTGTCCTCCTGGAATCGTGTGGCAGCCAACACCATTCCGACGGCCGCAAAAGCGGGCGGTAACTACCTTTCCTCTCTGCTGGTGGGCAGCGAAGCGCGCCGCCACGGTTATCAGGAAGGGATTGCACTGGACGTCAACGGCTATGTGTCTGAAGGTGCAGGCGAAAACCTGTTTGAAGTGAAAGATGGCGTGTTGTTCACTCCGCCGTTCACCTCATCAGCGCTGCCGGGTATCACCCGCGACGCCATCATCAAACTGGCGCAGAGCCTGGGGCTGGAAGTGCGTGAGCAGGTGCTGTCGCGTGAATCGCTCTATCTGGCGGATGAAGTCTTTATGTCCGGCACTGCCGCGGAAATCACGCCGGTGCGCAGCGTGGACGGTATTCAGGTCGGCATTGGCCGTTGTGGCCCGGTCACCAAACAACTACAAAAAGCGTTCTTCGGCCTGTTTACCGGCGAAACCGAAGACAAATGGGGCTGGTTAGATCAGGTTAACCCGTAATCGTAACAAGAAAGATTAATACACCCCTTTCCCTTGCTTCACGAACCCAAGACGCCAGTCGCCGCTGAACGGGAGCAGGAAAGGGGATGAAACACACACTGGAGTAACAGAGTATGCCTAAGTACCGTTCAGCCACAACCACGCATGGCCGTAACATGGCAGGTGCGCGCGCCCTGTGGCGTGCCACCGGAATGACCGATGCCGATTTCGGCAAGCCGATCATCGCCGTGGTCAACTCGTTCACACAATTCGTTCCGGGTCACGTGCACTTGCGCGATCTGGGCAAACTGGTGGCGGAGCAAATCGAAGCCGCTGGCGGCGTGGCCAAAGAGTTCAACACCATTGCGGTGGATGATGGCATCGCGATGGGGCACGGTGGCATGCTCTACTCCTTGCCATCACGTGAGCTGATTGCCGATTCGGTCGAATACATGGTCAATGCCCACTGCGCCGATGCGATGGTGTGCATTTCCAACTGCGATAAGATCACCCCCGGAATGCTGATGGCGTCGTTGCGCCTGAATATCCCGGTGATCTTTGTTTCCGGCGGTCCGATGGAAGCCGGGAAAACCAAGCTCTCTAACCAACTGATCAAACTGGACTTGGTGGATGCCATGATCCAGGGCGCTAACCCGAACGTCAGCGATGCCGATAGCGATCAGATCGAACGTTCCGCTTGCCCGACCTGCGGTTCCTGTTCCGGCATGTTTACCGCAAACTCGATGAACTGCCTGACGGAAGCGCTGGGCCTGTCGCAGCCGGGCAATGGCTCGCTGCTGGCTACCCATGCCGATCGTAAGCAATTGTTTTTGAATGCGGGTACGCGTATCGTTGAACTGACCAAACGCTACTACGAGCAGGATGATGCCAGCGCACTGCCGCGTAATATCGCCACCAAGGCGGCATTTGAAAACGCCATGACGCTGGATATCGCCATGGGCGGCTCGACCAACACTGTTCTGCACTTGCTGGCCTCCGCGCAGGAAGCCGAAGTGGATTTCACCATGGACGACATCGATCGTCTGTCACGCCGTGTGCCGCAGTTGTGCAAAGTGGCACCGAGCACACAGAAATACCACATGGAAGACGTACACCGTGCGGGTGGGGTGATCGGTATTCTGGGCGAGTTGGATCGCGCCGGATTGCTGAACCGCGATGTGTGTAACGTGCTGGGCAAGAGCCTGACGGAAACGCTGAATGCCTACGACGTGATGCTGACCAAGGATGACGCGGTGAAAAGCATGTTCTCCGCAGGGCCGGCGGGTATTCGCACCACGCAGGCGTTCTCACAGGATTGCCGTTGGGAATCATTGGACACCGATCGTGAGCACGGCTGTATCCGTGCACGTGAGCACGCCTACAGCCAGGAAGGCGGTTTGGCGGTGCTGTACGGTAACATCGCGGAAAAAGGCTGTATCGTAAAAACGGCGGGTGTGGATGACGGCAGTCTGGTGTTCCGCGGTCCGGCCAAAGTGTACGAATCTCAGGATGATGCGGTAGAAGCCATTCTGGGTAGCAAGGTGGTCGCGGGTGATGTTGTGGTTATCCGTTACGAAGGGCCGAAAGGCGGGCCGGGCATGCAAGAGATGCTCTACCCGACCAGCTTCCTGAAATCTATGGGATTGGGTAAAGCCTGTGCGTTGATCACTGATGGTCGTTTCTCCGGCGGCACCTCCGGGCTTTCCATTGGCCATGCTTCGCCTGAAGCGGCCAGTGGTGGCACCATCGGGCTGGTGGAAGAGGGTGACATCATTGCCATCGATATTCCTAACCGCACCATTGAACTGGTGGTGGCGGAAGATGAACTGGCACGCCGTCACGATGCGCAGCTGGCACGCGGCGATGCGGCCTTTACGCCGAAAAATCGTCAGCGTCAGGTGTCCTTTGCCTTGCGTGCTTACGCCAGTCTGGCAACCAGCGCGGACCAAGGTGCGGTACGCGATAAGAGCAAGCTGGGAGGCTAAGGACAATGGCGGTATCACTCCCTCTCCCTGACGCTCCGTGCGGCGCGGAGTATTTGCGTGCGGTGTTGCGTGCGCCGGTCTATGAAGTAGCGCAGGTAACGCCGCTTCAGCCGATGGATAAACTCTCGGCGCGTCTCGGCAACACCATTGTGGTGAAGCGAGAAGATCGCCAGCCAGTACACAGTTTTAAACTGCGTGGTGCCTATGCCATGCTGGCAACCCTGACCGAGGCGCAGAAAGCGCACGGTGTGATAACGGCTTCCGCCGGTAACCACGCACAGGGTGTGGCGCTTTCGGCCAGCAAGCTCGGCATCAAGGCGTTGATCGTCATGCCGGTCGCCACTGCGGATATCAAAGTGGATGCGGTACGCGGTTTTGGCGGTGAAGTGTTGCTGCACGGTGCCAATTTTGATGAAGCCAAGGCCCGTGCGATTGCGCTGTCGCAAGAGCAGCACATGACCTTCATTCCGCCGTTCGATCACCCGGCTGTGATTGCTGGGCAGGGAACGCTGGCGATGGAGCTGTTGCAGCAGGATGCGCATCTCGATCGCGTGTTTGTGCCGGTTGGTGGCGGTGGTTTGGCAGCCGGCGTGGCGGTGTTGATCAAACAACTGATGCCGCAGATCAAAGTGATCGGCGTTGAGGCGGAAGATTCGGCGTGCCTGCGTGCGGCATTGGATGCTGGACACCCGGTAGATTTGCCGCGCGTTGGACTGTTCGCCGAAGGCGTGGCGGTCAAGCGTATTGGCGATGAAACCTTCCGCCTGTGCCGGGAATATCTGGACGATGTCATCACCGTGGACAGCGATGCGATTTGTGCCGCGCTGAAGGATATCTTTGAAGATGTGCGCGCGATAGCAGAGCCGTCTGGTGCACTGGCACTGGCGGGGATGAAGAAATATATCCAACAGCACGGCATTCGGGGGGAACGGCTGGCGCATATTCTGTCGGGTGCCAACGTCAACTTCCACGGCCTGCGCTACGTTTCCGAACGCTGTGAACTGGGTGAACAGCGTGAGGCATTGCTGGCGGTAACCATCCCTGAACGCAAGGGCAGCTTTTTGACCTTTTGCCAACTGCTGGGTGGTCGCTCGGTGACCGAGTTCAACTATCGCTACGCTGATGACAAGGACGCCTGCATTTTCGTAGGGGTGCGTTTGACGCGTGGTCATGCGGAGCGGGATGAGATTATTGCAGAGCTCTCCGCAGGCGGTTACCAGGTGGTCGATCTCTCCGATGATGAAATGGCGAAGCTCCATGTGCGTTACATGGTCGGCGGACGTCCTTCCAAGCCATTGCGGGAACAGCTTTACAGCTTCGAGTTTCCGGAATCTCCCGGCGCGCTGCTGAAGTTCCTGCACACGCTCGGCACGCACTGGAACATCTCGCTGTTCCACTATCGTAGCCACGGCACCGATTTTGGTCGCGTGCTGGCGGCGTTCGAAGTGACCGAGCGCGATCCGGAGTTTGAGCAACGCTTGCAGGCGCTGGGCTACGAGTGCCACGACGAAACCCAAAATCCGGCGTTTCGTTTCTTCCTGGCCGGTAACGCGGCGTAATGTCAGTGTGCCCGACGGTGGAATTTCACCGCCGGGCGCGCTATCGTGGTTGCCATTCAAGGGATTAGCAATGGCAGACCATCATGACAACGTTCACCGGTTTCTCGCAGCAGAGCCTGACTTTTCTTCAACAGGTTCGGCAGGAAAATAGCAAAGAGTGGTTTGACGACAACCGCGCAATATACGATGAGACGCTGGTTGCCCCGTTTCGCGCGTTGGTCGATGATTTGAGCCTGACGATGCTACCGATCGACGATCAGTTTGAAATTCGTCCCGCTATTGGTAAAACCCTGTCGCGTATTCATCGCGATACCCGCTTTTCTCACGATAAATCCCGCTACCGCAGCCAGATGTGGCTGACGTTTAAACGCCCGCGTAAAGACTGGACGGACGCGCCGGTGTACTTTTTTGAAATTGGCCCGGATTTCTGGCGCTATGGCTTGGGGTATTACAGCGCCACGCGCGATACCATGGAGCTGTTTCGCCAGACGCTGCGCGACAGCCCGCAGGCCTTTTTGGCAATGGCGACGTGTCTGGCGCCTACGTTTACCTTGGAAGGCGAAAGTTATAAACGCCCGCTTCTCAAGGATCAGCCAGCCGAATTGGCGACCTGGTACAACCGTAAATCTTTCGCTGCCATGACCACGCGGCAAGATATGGACGCGTTGTTTTCTGCTGATTTGGTCACTACGCTGGCACAGGGTTTTCGCCAACTGGAGCCGCTGTATCGCTATCTGATGGGCATTGAGAGCATGAAGCGGCTGACGCCTGAACAAGAGGAGGGAAGCTGGTCGAGCTTCCCGGCGTCAGCGCGTTTTGAACGTTAGGGTTTTTGCCGCGTCATCACCATGTTGAACAGGTAGCTTTCGCCCTGCGTATCGAACGTCGAGATGCGAATTTCGTCATCGCTCACGCAGGTAAACAGGATCTTGGTGGTGCCGCCAAAGCTGCTTTCCCGGCGGCCAATAGCCTGCGTATCGCTCATCTGGCGGGCGGTAAACTCGCCGTCATCCAACCGGTTAGCGTAGCGAAACGCAACGGAAATGTTGCCGCTGATTTTCCCTTTTTCCTGCGTCATGTCCAAACCGACCGCATTGTAGGGGGCTTTCTGGTCGTACATTTCCTGAAAATAGCTGCCGAGGTTGTCGTACTCTTCCTTAGTGAGATCCTGCAAGTAATCCTCGTAGCTGAACGCCCCATGGAAGCACCCGATGGTTTTGATTGGGGTAATAGGCGTCGGTAACGCGTGCTGGGCCACCTGATTGAGGTAGCGCAGTCGGTTAAGCTGCTGCTGATAGCGCTGGCGCAGGCAATCCTCATCCTGGCATTGGTTACGCGTGGTGAGCCAACTGCGCTGAAACAGGTTTAATGCCTGTTCAAAGGGCTGACTCTGCGTATAGGTGGTCAGCGCCGATCGTGCGGTCTTCCACTCCTGCGCCATTTCATCATCCAACTGACCGAGCAGAGGGCTTTGGCAAATCTGCTTTTCCTGCGCGCTGGTGGCATTGGCACAATCGAACGAGACCGCCTGTGCATGAGGCACAAACGCGCAAGCCGCCAATGCCGCCACGGCAGAGAACACAGAGAGCTTCATAGGGGATCCTGTTTCATTCCTTGAGCAATTAGTGTTTGTTATACAGCCATCTGCGCTGCTCCGCCAGTCCAGAGCACCAACGTAGCGTGCCGTGACCGTTCAACGCAATCTCTTCCTGTTGGCCTATGTGTTAACAACCTAGCGGCCTGTCCAGAATTGAAAACTGATATTCGCAGCGCGGGAGTAACGTTAAGCTACCCACTCATTATATCGGGTGTTGGCCCGAGTGATTCTGTCTCATCAAGTGCGTCCCGTGGCATTTTTCGCGAATGTGACATGTCTCGCGGTTCACGTTCACCGGGAATCGGGAGCAGATTCGTGACGGCAAGGCTGTAACGATGGAACATCTCCACGGTGAATCCCTTTCTTTTTTACAACGCAATGTTAAATGCAAAGTGAGAAAAATTAATGCAATTGCATAAATGCGATTGAGACGAGTTTGCATTTGAAATAGTCTTTTTTTTTTGCATTATCAGCCACGGAGACCTTGGCTGATGGGTAATGCATAAAAAGAGTGTTGCTGTGAAGGATGGTTTTGTGTCTGAAAATAAAAGGAAATCTTACCTTATTGGGTGGTTGTTTTTCGGTTATGTCACGGCACTGAGTGTTGCATTATCACTCTTGATGGCGGCGCCAGGGCTGGCCGCTGAAACGGTAACCCGCAGCGCCGACGTGATGGTGGTCATTGCGCAGGATGAGCAAAATACCGCGCTCCCTGCCGGTAGAATACTAGCGAAACAGAGTACCGCCGGTACGAAAACACAAACGCCGCTGGTAAAGACGCCACAGTCGATTTCGGTGGTTACACGTGCACAAATGGACACGCAGCGGGTGAGTTCCGTCGCCGATGCGTTTAATTACTCTGCCGGCGTGCTTCCAAATTACCGAGGCTCCTCTAACCGCAATGATGAAACCATCGTGCGTGGTTTTCGCTATGCGCCCAAATTTCTGGATGGGTTGAGTTTTGGTCTAATTGGGCAAGGTGCAGGTATTGGAAAGATCGATCCCTGGTTATTGGAACGCGTAGAATTGATTCGTGGCCCGGCGTCTGTCATGTATGGTCAGGTCGAACCTGGCGGTACGGTCATTATGACCAGCAAACGCCCCACGGCAGAAAAGATTCGACACGTGCAGCTTAGCGCGGGTAACCAACGCTTTGGTGAGGCCGCGTTTGATGTTGGCGGCGTGCTGAGCGATGACAGCGCACTGTTATACCGCTTGAACGGAATAGCCAATATCCGTCAGCAAGTTGTTAAAGATGCCAGACAACAACGCATGGCGATTGCCCCGGCGTTGACGTGGTTGCCCAATGCCGATACCAGTCTGACCTTACTGACCCGTTACCAATACGATCCTGAGGCGGGTTTTCGTAACTTCCTGCCCGCTCACGGCACGGTGTTTGCCACCGACGCTGGGTATATTCCTTACTCGCTGAATGTCAGCGATCCGAATTACCATCACTCAACGCGTGAGCAGATAGCGTTTGGTTATATTTTTGAGCACGCCTTTAACCGGGATATTTCTGTTCAACAGAATCTGCGCTACTCACAACTGCTGGATAACTATAAATCTCTGGTTTATAGCACCGGTGGCGGCGCCACGGATACGACGCTAACGCGTAACCAGCAGCGCGAAAAAATAGATGCTGATGAATTGGGGATCGACACCCAATTGAAAGCACGTTTCATCACTAGCGCGGTGAACCATACCTTGCTGACCGGGTTGGATTACATCTGGCAAAAGCGTGACGCGCATTTGTGGCTCAATAGCGGAAGTCAGTACGATTTTGATTGGGCTCACCCTCACTATGGTGGGACTTATCTGGAAAACGACAGCGACTTGCCCTTGGTACGCGGCGCGTTGAAAACGCTCGATCAGGTAGGGCTCTATGTGCAGGATCAGGCGGTATGGCAGCAGTGGAACCTGCTGCTCTCTGGGCGTCACGATTGGACAGAAATTCGCACCTACGAGAGTACGCTCAACAATGCCAAAAGGCAGTCGAACGATGATGATTTTACCGGTCGTGCGGCGCTGCTGTATGCGTTTGAGAATGGTTTTTCACCCTATATCAGCTACAGCACCTCGTTTGAACCCAACCTGGACAGCGGTATTCCGGGCTCGGCCCCCTTCAAACCCACAACCGGTGAGCAAACAGAAGTGGGGATAAAGTTTCAGCCAGTGGGGCGTGACACCTTGTTAACACTAGCGTTGTTTGACATTACGCAGAAAAACATCACGTCGTGGAACAGCAAACTCAAGTTCAACGAGCAAATTGGCAAAGTCGAATCACGGGGGGCTGAAGCGGAACTCCATACCCAACTCACACCCGCACTGAGCCTGATGTCGGCGTACAGTTATACGGAGGCGGAGACCAAAGAGAGCATCAATGCGAGCTCGCCAGCAGGGAACAGGCCAGCGGCGACACCACGCCATATGGCCTCCGCCTGGGGCAATTACGTCGTTCACCACGGCCCGCTGGCCGGGCTGACGGTGGGAACCGGTGTGCGTTACATCGGCAGCAGCTATGGCGATAACAAGGGGAGTTTCAGCGTGCCGCACTACATCCTGTATGACGCGATGGTGAGTTATGATTTGGGCGCAGCCTCGTCGCAGTGGAAAGGTGCGGTGTTGCAGGTCAATGTTAACAACCTGACCGATAAGCACTATGTGGCCTCGTGCAGTAATCACGAAGCCTGCTTCTATGGCGTTGGACGCTCGATTATCGCGACGGTTAACTACCGCTGGTAACCCCTCAAACATTGTCCTGCAAGATATGCCAAAACGCGGCAATCAGTGGCTCACTGAGCCGCTTTTTCTGTACGCATACGCCGAGTTCAAACGGTTCCATCGCTTGTTCCAACAATACCGAAACGCGGTTGCGCACTGGCTCCGGGCTGTTTTCCAGCACTACGTCCGGGATCAGCGAGATACCGCAGCCGAGTGCCACCATCGACACCATCGCTTCATGTCCGGACACGGTGGCGTAAATCAGCGGATTGGCGATGTGGTGACGACGGAACCAGACATCAATACGTTTTCGCACCGGGCCGTGCTCGGGCAAAATAAACGGAATCTGTGCCCAGTCTGGATTGGGTTGCCGCACCATCGACTGCACCGGTGATGCCAGCGCCGGGGCAATCAGTACCAGAGGGATCTTCCCGATGGGCATAAAATCGATGGTGGTGGGCAAGGTTTCAGGATGGCCCGCAATGCCGAGATCGGCTTCATTGGACTGCACTTTTTCCACCGCATCGGCGGCATCGCCGGTTGTCAGCTTGATTTCCACCAGCGGATGCTGGGCGCGAAAACGATCGAGGATCGGCGGTAGATGGCTATAGGCGGCGGTCACGGAACAGAAAATGCGTAGCTCACCGCTCAATGACGGCCCGCGTTGCCCAATGGCGTGGCGCAATTGTTCATAGTGCAGCAGCGTTTGCTGAGCAAACTGTTTCAATTGCTCACCGGCATCGGTCAGTTGCACCGTGCGGTTATCACGCAAAAACAGGGTTTGCCCGACATCCTCTTCCAGTCGTTGGATTTGGCGTGACAAGGTTGACGGACTCAGGTGCATGGCTTTGGCGGTGCGCCCGAAATGGCGGCTGTCACACAGATGCAGAAACAGTTTTAAATCTCGTAAATCCATGTGCGCACGGCCTCATTTTCGTCTTGCAGTTATTGCAATGTCATCTTGTTAATATATCAATTTAAGCAATACTTTTCCTGTCATATCATGAGGGCATTCAGGCTTCCCTGACAGGAAACCTCTTCTGAACACTCGCAATTAACAGATTAAACGGAGTTGTGCATGGCTAACTATTTCAACACTTTGAACCTGCGTCAGCAGTTGGCGCAATTGGGTGTATGTCGTTTCATGGGACGTGAAGAATTCGCAGACGAAGCGAACTACCTGAAAGGCAAAAAAGTGGTGATCGTCGGTTGCGGCGCGCAAGGGCTGAACCAGGGTTTGAATATGCGTGATTCCGGGCTGGATATCGCCTATGCGCTGCGTGCAGAAGCTATCGCGGAAAAACGTGCGTCATGGCGTAAAGCGACAGAAAACGGCTTTAAGGTCGGCACCTATGAAGACCTGATCCCGCAGGCGGATCTGGTGGTGAACCTGACGCCAGACAAACAGCACTCTGCTGTGGTTCAGGCTGTTCAACCGCTGATGAAGCAGGGCGCATCGCTGGGTTACTCTCACGGCTTCAACATCGTTGAAGTGGGTGAGCAGATCCGTAAAGACATCACCGTGGTGATGGTGGCGCCGAAATGTCCGGGCACCGAAGTGCGTGAAGAGTACAAACGCGGCTTTGGCGTTCCGACGCTGATCGCGGTTCACCCGGAAAACGATCCGAAAGGTGAAGGTATGGCGATCGCCAAAGCCTGGGCAGCCGCCACCGGTGGTCACCGTGCGGGCGTGTTGCAATCTTCTTTCGTTGCCGAAGTGAAATCAGACCTGATGGGCGAGCAGACTATCCTGTGCGGTATGTTGCAGGCCGGTTCTTTGCTGAGCTTTGACAAACTGGTTGCTGAAGGCACCGATCCTGCCTATGCGGAAAAACTGATTCAGTTCGGCTGGGAAACCATTACCGAAGCGCTGAAGCAAGGCGGCATTACGCTGATGATGGATCGTCTGTCTAACCCAGCAAAACTGCGTGCTTACGCGCTGTCTGAGCAGTTGAAAACCATCATGGCTCCGCTGTTCCAGAAACACATGGACGATATCATCTCCGGTGCGTTCTCCGGCGGCATGATGGAAGACTGGGCCAATGACGACATTAAACTGCTGACCTGGCGTGAAGAAACCGGTAAATCCGCGTTTGAAAATGCCCCGCAGTTCGACGGTAAAATCGCAGAGCAAGAATATTTTGACCACGGCGTGCTGATGATTGCTATGGTTAAAGCCGGTGTAGAACTGGCGTTTGAAACCATGGTAAGCGCGGGCATCATCGAAGAATCCGCGTACTACGAATCGCTGCACGAACTGCCGCTGATTGCGAACACCATTGCACGTAAGCGTCTGTATGAAATGAACGTGGTTATCTCTGATACCGCTGAATACGGTAACTACCTGTTCGCGAATGCCGCTGTGCCGTTGCTGAAACAGGCATTTATGGCATCCCTGCAAGCGGGCGATATCGGTAAGCCAGTGGCAGCCACCAGCGTGGACAATGCGCAACTGCGCGACGTCAATGACGCGATCCGCAATCACCCGATCGAAGCGGTGGGTCAGAAACTGCGTGGCTACATGAAAGACATGAAACGCATTGCGGTTGCAGGCTAAGAATAAACGCATTACACCGTTAATGAAAAAAGGCGCAACCTAGGTTGCGCCTTTTTTATGCGTGAAACACCTCGTTCCTTAACGGCTCTGGAACTGGGCTTCTGCGGCGTGGAAGCGTTTAATCACCGCATCGGACGGTACGCGTCCTTTTAGGCTGACAATAAAGATCGCTAAACTCGCAAAGATGAAGCCGGGGATGATTTCATACAGATTAAACCAGGCATACTGTTTCCAAATAATGACTGTCGCTGCCCCCACCAGCATGCCTACCAACGCGCCATTGCGCGTCATGCGCGGCCACAGCAGGGAAATCAAGATCACCGGACCAAACGCGGCCCCAAAACCAGCCCACGCGTAGCTGACCAGCCCCAACACGCGGTTTGCCGGGTTGGCGGCCAACACGATTGCAATGATGGCAATCAGTAGTACCATCACGCGGCCGACCCAAACCAGCTCGCGCTGCGTAGCGCCAGGGCGGAAGAAGGGGCGGTACAAGTCTTCGGTAATGGCGCTGGAGCAGACCAGCAACTGGCAACTCAGGGTGCTCATTACCGCTGCCAGAATAGCGGAAAGCAACACGCCGGCGATCCACGGGTTAAACAGCAGCATGGAAAGCTCAATAAATACCCGCTCGGCATTGTTGGTGACATTGCCCGCTTGCTCTGGATGATTACTGAAGTAAGCGATACCGAAGAAGCCCACGCTCACCGCACCCGCGAGACACAGGATCATCCAAGTCATGCTGATGCGACGTGCGCTGCGAATGGTGTGGTGAGAATCCGCCGCCATAAAGCGCGCCAGAATGTGCGGCTGTCCAAAATATCCCAGGCCCCAGCCCATCAGAGAGATGATGGCGACGACATCCAATCCCCGAAACATATCCAGATTAGCCGGGTTTTTCGCTGCGATAACCAACAGAGAGGTATCGATGCCATCCAGTGCCAGAATCACCATCACCGGTGTCAGGATCAGCGCGAAAATCATCAGCGTAGCCTGTATCGTATCCGTCCAACTGACCGCCAGATAACCACCGATAAAGGTATAGGCGATGGTGGCGGCCGCTCCGGCCCACAATGAGGTGGCGTAGCTCATGCCAAAGGTGCTTTCGAATAAGCGGGCACCGGCAACGATGCCAGAAGCGCAGTAAATGGTAAAAAACACCAGAATAATCAAGGCAGAAATGACTCTCAGGATTTTTCTGGTGTCTTCGAAACGGTGTGTGAAATAGTCTGGCAAGGTCAGCGCGTTGTGGTTCACTTCGGTGTGAACGCGCAGACGACCGGCAACCCAGCGCCAGTTGAGGTAAGCGCCAATAGTCAGCCCGATAGCGATCCAGCTTTCAGAAATGCCGGAAATAAATATCGCGCCCGGCAGCCCCATTAGCAGCCAGCCGCTCATGTCAGAAGCCCCCGCTGAAAGTGCAGTGACCACGCTGCCCATCCGGCGTCCACCGAGGATATAGTCGCCAAGGGTGGTGGTTGAGCGATAGGCGACTAAGCCGATCAAGACCATTCCGAAGATATACACCAGAAAGGTCACCAGCATGGGTGTACTCATTGTCATTAGAATCTCCAAGTTAAAGCGCCATCATGCTAAGGCATAAAGGCAAATCATATTGTAGGTATAACCTGACGGGAACGACGTCAGGTAAAGCGCAGTCTGCCCGATTGCACATCCCTCGTGCAGCCTGTTTTTTCTTATAATGCAAAGTGTTAACGATTTGTTGTATTTCCCTGTCGCGTCAATGTTATACACTTGTTAACCGCATTGCATCTTATGGCAACTCGCGAAAACCAGGTTGCATAATCCGATAACGACGACCAAGATTCGAAGGTATACCTTCTACAAATCAACGTTATCCGATCCCTCACTATCGATGATTATCTTGGCTTCACTGGAGTGAAACGATGGGATTCTCCACTATAGCGGTAAAGCTTGACGATGCGACCCGCAATCGTATCGAACGTACAGCGCAGCGCCTTGATCGCACATCGCATTGGTTGATTGAGCACGCCATTTTTTGTTATCTCGACGCCGTCGAGCGTGATGGTAAGGCTCCTGATATCACACCAGAGCAGGGCAAGGCATTTCAACGCGCGCCGGAGATTATGCCGCAATCTCGTCAGGAAGGAAGCTATCAACCGTTTTTAGCGTTCACGCAAACGCTGTTACCCCGTTCACCTCTGCGTGATGCTATCACGGCGGCATACCGCCGTTCCGAGGGTGAGATGGTGCCGTTACTGCTCGAACGGGTAGAACCGATGGCATCAATGGCCCCGGCAGTGCAGGCGCTGGCCTATCGACTGGCGCAGACGCTGCGGCGCGAACAGCAGACTCACGGGCGAGCGGGACGGGTGCAAAGTTTGCTACAGGCTTTCTCCTTATCGTCCTCAGAGGGGATTGCGCTGATGTGTCTGGCCGAAGCGTTACTGCGCATTCCCGATGCCTCAACGCGCAATGCGCTGATCCGTGACAAGATCAGCAGCGGAGACTGGCATTCCCACTTGGGGAAAGGGCAATCGCTGTTCGTCAATGCGGCAACCTGGGGACTGCTGCTGACCGGAAAGCTGGTTGCGACGCACAGTGAAACGCGTCTGGCGCACACCCTGAAGCAACTGATTAATAAGGGGGGAGAGCCGGTCATTCGATTGGGGATGGATCGTGTGATGCGTCTGATGGGGGAGCAGTTTGTTACTGGCGAAACCATCGATGAGGCGCTGTCTAACGCAGAACATCTGGAACAACAGGGATTTCGCTATTCCTATGACATGTTGGGCGAAGCGGCCCTCACCGAGCAGGATGCGGAGGCTTACCTCAACGCTTATCAGCAAGCGATTCATGCTATTGGCAGGGCGTCGCAGGGGCGCGGGGTGTATGAGGGGCCGGGTATTTCCATCAAGCTGTCGGCGCTGCATCCACGTTATAGTCGCGCGCAGTACGATCGCGTCATGGAGGTGCTCTATCCCCGTTTACTGGCGTTGACGTTGCTGGCGATGCAGTATGACATCGGCATTAATATTGATGCGGAAGAAGCGGAGCGGCTGGAAATTTCCCTCGATCTGCTGGAGCGGTTGTGCCATGAGCCTGCGTTGGCGGGGTGGAAAGGGATCGGTTTTGTGGTGCAGGCCTACCAGAAACGCTGCCCGTTTGTGATTGATTTCCTGATCGATCTGGCACAGCGTACTCAACGACGTCTGATGGTGCGACTGGTGAAAGGCGCTTACTGGGACAGTGAAATCAAACGCACGCAAATAGACGGTCTGGAGGATTACCCCGTCTATACTCGCAAAGTGTATACCGATGTTGCCTACCTGGCCTGCGCCCGCCAACTGCTGGCAGCACCGGATGCCATTTACCCGCAGTTCGCCACCCACAATGCCCATACCCTGAGCGCGGTGTATACGCTGGCCGGTGACAGTTATTACCCTGGACAATATGAATTTCAGTGCCTGCACGGCATGGGGGAGGCGCTGTATTCGCAGGTCGTTGGTCCGGAAGAACAGGGCAAACTGGCGCGCCCCTGTCGGATTTATGCCCCCGTCGGCACCCATGAAACCCTGCTGGCTTATCTGGTACGGCGTTTATTGGAAAACGGTGCCAACACCTCGTTTGTTAACCGCATTGCCGATGCAGAGGTCCCGCTGGAGCAACTGATTGCCAGCCCGATAACGGAAGTGCAGGCGCTGGCATACAAAGAGGGGGCTCCCGGCTGCCCGCATCCGAGAATTCCTCTGCCCGCGCAACTCTACGGCGCAGAGCGCTGCAATGCGCAAGGTGTAGATCTGACCGATGAATACCGTCTGCAAATGCTCGCTGCGGCCTTAAGCGCCGACGCCGCTCAGGTGCGGCATGCGGCACCGATTATGGTCGATGTCTCCTCACCGCTGGCGGCTCGGCCAGTGATTAATCCGGCTCAACAGCACGATATCGTGGGGTACGTGCGTGATGCCAGTGAGGAGGATGTGCGCCTTGCGATGGGCCGTGCGGTGCAAGCCGCAGAGCGGTTCTCGACAGCATCGCTCCCGCAGCGGGTTGCCAGCCTGCAACGTGCAGCCAGCCTGCTGGAAGCGGCGTATCCGCAGTTCATCGGGTTATTGGTGCGGGAGGCGGGAAAAACCGTGCCAAATGCCATTGCTGAAATACGCGAAGCGGTGGACTTTTTGCGCTATTACGCACAACAGTCTGCGGCGGCGTCATTGGAACAGATTTACCCGCTGGGTGTGGTGGTTTGCATTAGTCCGTGGAACTTCCCGTTGGCCATTTTTACCGGCCAGATTGCTGCCGCACTGGCGGCGGGGAATGCGGTACTGGCAAAACCAGCGGAGCAAACGCCGCTGGTAGCCGCGTTGGCGGTGCAACTGTTACATCAGGCGGGCATTGCGCCAGATGTGTTGCAACTGCTGCCCGGCGCTGGGGAAAGTGTCGGTGCGGCGCTGGTGCGCGATGCGCGCGTCAATGGCGTGTTGTTTACCGGATCTACCGCGGTTGCCAAAAGCTTACAGCGCACGTTGGCAGACCGGCTGGATGCGCACGGGCAGCCTGCGGTGCTGATCGCTGAAACCGGCGGGATGAATGCCATGATTGTCGATTCATCAGCGCTGACGGAGCAGGTGGTCAGCGATGTCATGGCCTCCGCCTTTGACAGCGCAGGGCAGCGTTGTTCAGCGCTGCGTCTGCTCTGTCTTCAGGATGACATTGCGGAGGTGACCCTGAGCATGCTGCGTGGTGCCATGGCACAGTTCCGCGTAGGTAATCCCGATAGGCTGGCAACGGACTGTGGCCCAGTGATTGACGATGAAGCCCGCGAACGGATCGAGCAACATATTCACCTGATGCAAGCGCAAGGGCATTCAGTGTATCAGGCGGCTTTCGGCGCACAGGCGTGCGTGGCCTCGCGGCGACAGGGCACCTTTGTCTTACCGACATTGATTGAGCTGGACCAGATAGCCAGCTTACAACAAGAGATCTTTGGCCCGGTGCTGCACGTGGTGCGCTATGCCCGCGAGGGGCTGGATACGTTGATTGAGGAGATCAACGCCCTGGGGTATGGGCTCACGCTGGGCATCCATTCACGGATTGATGAAACCATTTCGCGTATCACGCAGCGGGCGCATGTGGGTAACCAATACGTCAACCGCAATATGGTGGGCGCTGTGGTCGGGGTTCAGCCATTCGGGGGCGAAGGGCTGTCCGGTACGGGGCCGAAAGCGGGCGGGCCGCTCTATCTACCACGCTTGCAGAGAACACCGCCTGGTCTACCCAGTACCGCGAGCAACGCATTGGGCGTGAATGCCACACTGGCGACAACACCGGAACGTACGGGGTTTGCGCTACTGGTTGACTGGGCGCAACAACAGGGACGGCAGGCGGTGTTTGAGGCGGCACAGTGCTACCGCGCCTGGGGGGCCGTCAGCGGTGTGATACATCCGTTGCCGGGACCCACTGGCGAACGCAATACCTATATGCTGACACCGCGCGATAACGTGCTGTGTCTGGCGCAGGAGAGTGACGATATTCTGCGTCAGTTGGCGGCGTTACTGGCCGTGGGCAGTAACGCGTTATGGCCTGACAGCGCTGCGTTACGCGAACTGGCGCACAGCTTGCCGCAGGAAGTGCAGCGCCGCATCCGTTTCACGCCGGAATGGCAACAAGAAGGTGAGCATATTGGCGCGGTTATCTGTCACGGTGATAGTGACATGCTGCGTGAGGTTAACCAGCAGCTTACGCAACGGGCGGGGGCGATTATTCCTTTGCTCGGCTGTGAACCCGGCAGTGACACGATCCCGCTGGAACGGTTATGGCATGAACGTGTGCTCAGCGTGAATACGGCGGCAGCAGGAGGAAATGCCAGCTTGCTGATGATGACGGAGTAATCACACCCTACGCGCCGCGCGGTGTGCGCGGCGCAACAACACAGAATGCCCTGCCAGAACGCTTAGTTGCGGTACAAAACCTTGATGATGTGGTAGCCGAACTGGGTTTTTACCGGTCCAAAGGGTTTGAGCAACTCGCAGGAAAATACCGCTTTGTCGAAAGCGGGCACCATATCGCCCTGACGGAACTCACCCAGATTGCCCCCATCCCGTTTGGAGGGACAGGTAGAGTGCTTTTTGGCTAACTGCTGAAAGTCTGCCCCTTGCGCCAATTGGTCCAGTAGATCATTCGCCTGTTGTTCCGTATCAACCAGAATATGCAGTGCAGATGCCGTTTTCGCCATGGGAATACCTTTCATGTGATTAAGAAGCGTGAATTGAACAGGCCTCAC
The DNA here is from genome assembly GCF_025962695.1 of Candidatus Symbiopectobacterium sp. NZEC135. Taxonomy (NCBI): domain Bacteria; kingdom Pseudomonadati; phylum Pseudomonadota; class Gammaproteobacteria; order Enterobacterales; family Enterobacteriaceae; genus Symbiopectobacterium; species Candidatus Symbiopectobacterium sp. NZEC135. Next base: position 21,458 of record NZ_JAGFPF010000010.1, read on the forward strand.
GCCGACGCCGATGGCTGGCAATGTAGCACGATGCATGCCTGATGTGGATCGGTAAAGGCGAATCCGGCCATCAAGATCTGTGTGGCTTTCTGCTACAATCGGCTTCCGTTTTTATTGCGAGTTGAACGTCATGCGCCTGAATCCCAGCCAACAACATGCTGTCGAATTTGTCACCGGCCCTTGTCTGGTGCTGGCTGGTGCGGGATCAGGTAAAACGCGCGTTATCACCAACAAGATTGCGCATCTGATCCGTCAGTGTGGCTATCAGGCGCGTCATATCGCCGCAGTGACCTTTACCAACAAGGCCGCGCGGGAAATGAAAGCGCGCGTGGCGCAAACCTTAGGGCGCAAGGAGACGCGTGGCTTGCTGATCGCCACCTTCCACACACTGGGGCTGGAGGTCATCAAACGGGAATATGCCGCGTTGGGCATGAAGGCAAACTTCTCGCTGTTTGACGATCAGGATCAGGCCGCACTGCTCAATGAACTGACGGAAACCTGGTTGGAAGGGGATAAAACCCAGCTACAGCAGTTAACCTCCACCATTTCCAACTGGAAAAACGACCTGATGGACCCGGCACAGGCGGCGGCATCGGCGCAGTCGGAGCGCGATAAGCTGTTTGCACACTGCTATGGTTTGTATCACGACCACTTGCGCGCCTGTAACGTGCTGGATTTTGACGATCTGATCCTGTTGCCGACGTTGCTGTTCAAGCGCAATGAAGAGGTGCGTGAGCGCTGGCAAAACCGCTTGCGCTACCTGCTGGTGGATGAGTATCAGGATACTAACACCAGTCAGTACGAACTGATCAAACTGCTGGTGGGCGCGCGCGCGCGCTTTACCGTGGTCGGTGATGACGATCAATCCATCTACTCCTGGCGTGGGGCTCGTCCGCAAAACCTGGTGCTGCTTGCACAGGATTTCCCCCAGCTTGAAGTGATTAAGCTGGAGCAAAACTACCGCTCCTCGGGCCGTATTCTCAAAGCAGCCAATATTCTGATCGCCAATAACCCACACGTATTTGAAAAGAAGCTCTTTTCGGAATTGGGTTACGGCAATGAACTGAAGGTCATCACCGCCAACAACGAAGATCACGAGGCGGAACGGGTGGTGGGCGAACTGATTGCCCATCACTTTATCAACAAGACGCAGTACAGCGACTATGCCATCCTCTATCGTGGCAACCATCAGTCGCGGCTGTTTGAAAAGATGCTGATGCAAAACCGCATTCCCTATCGCATCTCCGGCGGGACCTCCTTCTTTTCTCGTCCGGAAATCAAGGATCTGTTGGCCTATCTGCGCGTTTTGACCAACGCAGACGACGACAGCGCCTTTCTGCGCATCGTCAACACCCCTAAGCGAGAAATCGGCCCTGCGACGCTACAGAAACTGGGGGAGTGGGCCAATGTGCGCAACAAAAGCCTGTTTACCGCCAGTTTTGATTTAGGGCTGGAGGCGCATCTCTCGGGCCGTGGGTTGACCTCACTGCAACGCTTCACCCACTGGATGCGGGACATTGCCCAGCAGGCAGAGCGGGAACCGGTGGCGGCGGTGCGTGACCTCATTCACGGGCTAGATTATGAAAGCTGGCTGTATGAAACCTCAACCAGCCCGAAAGCGGCGGAAATGCGTATGAAAAACGTCAATCAGCTGTTTAGCTGGATGACGGAAATGCTGGCAGGTTCGGATCTCGATGAACCGATGACGCTGACGCAGGTGGTGACGCGGTTCACCCTGCGCGACATGATGGAGCGCGGCGAAAGCGAAGAAGAGGTGGATCAGGTGCAACTGATGACCTTGCACGCCTCCAAAGGGCTGGAATTCCCCTATGTGTATTTGGTGGGGATGGAAGAGGGGCTACTGCCGCACCAGAGCAGCATTGACGAAGACAATGTCGATGAAGAGCGTCGCCTGGCGTATGTCGGCATCACGCGGGCGCAACGTGAGCTGATTTTTACTCTGTGCAAAGAGCGTCGCCAGTATGGTGAACTGATGCGGCCAGAACCCAGCCGTTTCTTGCTGGAACTGCCGCAGGACGATCTGCAATGGGAAACGGCGCGCAAAGTGGTCAGCGCGCAAGAGCGGATGCAAAAGGGGCAAAGCCATCTGGCGAACCTGCGCGCGCAGCTGGCGCAGGCGCGCGACAAGGAGTAGGGCCGCTGTTACTGTGCGGCTTCCTCAATCACCAGCGGCCAGTGGGCATAGCCTTGCCAACGGCTTTCCTGCTCCAGCGCTTCCGCGCGCAGGGGATGGGCCGCCAGCCAGCCAGCAGGTAGCTGGATATGCAGGGTATCGCCGTCCGCCCGCAAGATGCTGTCAGGCAAGGTGTCATCGCGGCGACGGCTGGCGAAAATAATCGCCAGTCGCAACAAACGGCAGAGGCGCTGTGCTGGCAGCACGGGCACGGCGTTTTGCTGATTCAATGACTGAAGATCGAGCGCACCACTCTGATTTAACACCAGAATAGCCAGCAGTTTTTTCTGTGCCGGTGTAAAACCGGGAAGATCGCTGTTGCGAATGAGATAGGCGGCGTGTTGCGGAGCATTGCGAAAATCGATGGCCAGGCCAATTTCATGCAGGAAACTGGCGCTGTGCAGCAGCTCGCGACATCGGTGATCCAACGGCCAATCTTGCGCCAACTGATGCAGGAAATTATCGGCTAATGCGCTGACGCGATGGCCCTGTTCACCGTCTAACAGGTAGCGACGTTGCAGATTGAGCAGCGTGCGCTGGCGAATATCCTGCTCTACGGGCAGGTGTAGCATCCCGTATACCAGGCCTTCACGCAGTGCGCCACCGGCCAATGTCATACTCTGAATACCCAGTTCCTGGAAAATCGCCAACAGAATGGAGAGTCCGCTGGGAAACACCAGCGCCCGTTCCAGCGTTAGGCCGTCAATTTCCAGCTCTTCCAGCTTATGGCACGCGATGGCATGCTCTTTCAGGGCGCGCAGCTTGTCGAGCGTGATGTGCTCATCCATGCCTGCGGCCACCATAATCTCTTGCAACGCTTGTACGGTGCCGGATGCGCCCACGCACACTTGCCATCCCTGCGCACGCAGTTGCGCTGCCACAGGGCGTATCATGTCACTGGCTGCCTGCTCCGCGCGGGCAAAATTGTCTGCCGTCAGGGTACGATCGCTGAAATAGCGCTCCAGCCAGGTCACGCATCCCATGGGTAAACTGAGTAACTGCGTGGCCTGTGCGGCGGTTCCGGTCGCCAGTTCGGTACTGCCACCGCCGATATCCACCACCAGACGCTGTTCCGGGCCACCCGTGGTGTGGGCCACGCCCTGATAAATCAGGCGCGCTTCCTCTTCACCGCTGATGACTTGAATCGGCAAGCCCAGAATCTGCTGCGCCTGTGCCAGAAATTCATCGGCGTTGGTGGCAAGCCGCAGGGTCGCCGTGGCGACAACGCGGGTTTGCGTCTGCGGGATATCCTGCAAGCGTTCGGAAAACAGGCGTAAGCACTGCCAGCCGCGCTGCATGGCTTCCTGTGACAAGCGATTATCACGATCCAGTCCTGCGGCCAAACGCACTTTACGTTTAATGCGCGCCAGCGTCTGAATGCTGCCCGCGCTTTCGCGCACCACCAGCATATGGAAGCTGTTTGAGCCCAGATCGATCGCCGCATACAGCGAGGAAGCATTTAGCATGGATGCTTAACTCGGTCTTTTACGGTTGCCGCGCGGTGCGCCGCTACGACGTGGCGGACCGCTGCGACGCGGACCACTGCTGGTACGTGTGCGGGGTAAGCGCTTCGGTGCAGGCAGATCGGTCATCAGCGCATCGCTATCGTATTTGCTCACCGGGATGGAATGGCCCGTGTATTGCTCAATGGCGGGCAAGTTCAGCGCGTACTCTTCACAAGCCAGGCTGATGGAGAAACCGCTGGCACCGGCACGACCGGTACGGCCGATGCGATGCACATAGTCTTCGCAATCGTCCGGCAAGTCATAGTTGAATACGTGAGTGACAGACGGAATATGCAGACCGCGCGCCGCAACATCGGTGGCGACCAGAATATCCAGGTTGCCCTGTGTGAAGTCATCCAGAATACGCAGGCGTTTTTTCTGCGCCACGTCGCCGGTCAGCAGACCAACGCGATGGCCGTCAGCAGCCAGATGGCCCCAGATGTCTTCGCAGCGGTGTTTGGTGTTAGCGAAGATGATGCAGCGGTCCGGCCACTCTTCTTCCAGCAACGTTTGCAGCAGACGCATCTTCTCTTCGTTTGACGGATAGAACAGCTCTTCCTTGATGCGGTGCCCAGTTTTCTGCTCCGGCTCCACTTCAACGTACTCGGCGTTGTTCATTTGTTCAAACGCCAACTCACGCACGCGGTAAGATAGCGTGGCGGAGAACAGCATGTTCAGGCGCTGTGTTACCGGCGGCATGCGGCGGAACAGCCAGCGAATATCTTTGATAAAGCCCAGATCGTACATTCTGTCGGCTTCATCGAGCACCACAACCTGAATGGCACCAAGGTTAATATGATTCTGCTTGGCGTAGTCGATCAAACGGCCCGTGGTACCGATCAGGATATCAACACCCTGCTCCAGTACTTTAAGCTGCTTATCGTAGCCGTCTCCGCCGTAAGCCAGACCCAGTTTCAAGCCTGTCGATTCTGCCAGTGCCTGTGCATCCGCGTGGATTTGCACGGCCAACTCGCGAGTCGGAGCCATGATCAGCGCGCGCGGCTGGTTGGTTTGACGCTCTGCCGAAGCAGGATGCGACAAGAGATAGTGGAAAGTAGACGCCAGAAATGCCAGCGTCTTGCCAGTTCCAGTTTGCGCCTGACCCGCGACGTCCCGACCATCAAGGGCGAGAGGTAGTGCGAGTGCCTGAATGGGCGTGCAGTTATAAAACCCTTTGCTTTCAAGGGCTTTGATTACCTGCGGGTGCAGCGCGAAGTCGGAAAACTTCTGTTCGGTCAAGTGTGTTTTGCTCATAGTGTGGTAGAATATCAGCTAACTATTGCTTTACGAAAGCGTATACAGTGAAATAAAGTCAAGCTTTGTTGGTTAATGCTACACCAACTCGCTAAAGATAATCCTGCGGAGTAAAAAATGAGCGATAAAATTATTCACCTGACAGACGACAGCTTCGAAACGGACGTGTTGCAGGCCGAAGGGGCAACACTGGTTGATTTTTGGGCCGAATGGTGTGGTCCCTGCAAAATGATCGCTCCCATTCTCGATGAAATCGCTGATGAATTCGAAGGCCGTATCACCGTTGCCAAGCTTAACATTGATGAAAATCCGGCGACTGCACCGAAATACGGCATTCGCGGTATCCCGACCCTGCTGCTGTTCAAGAACGGTGAAGTGGCGGCAACGAAAGTCGGTGCGCTGTCTAAAGGCCAACTGAAAGAGTTTTTGAACACCAATCTGTAACGCCTGATAGATTTATCAACGCTATTTCATCGCACAAAGCGGTCAGTGTGGATTTCTCGTATTGACCGCTTGCCGCACGTCATGAAGCGTGCTAGATTCATCAGTACTGCATATCGTACTTGCCTATGTTTAAGCCTCACAGGCTTAAGCCTGAAAGTTTGAATCTATAGTATTACTCGCTGTCTATACCTTAACGCTGCCCGTTCGTGACAACAAATTGCACAAACACGGCATAAGAATCCGTAGCGTGGTCAGGCAATCAAAAGCATTGCATTAATTGGTTTCAGGTGTCTTCGATCTCTTGCCGTCGTTTTGTATCGGGCTTGCGTGGTCAACGTGTAACACGTTCACGTATCAAGCCAAACGGAATGGTGTGATTGAGGGCGGTATATGATAGTGGCACGGTGACCCTTGCCATCCCATTCACGTTAATTGTTCGAGATTTACCCCGAGTTTAAGAACCCACCACTATGAATCTTACCGAATTAAAGAATACGCCAGTTTCTGAGTTAATTACTCTTGGCGAAAACATGGGGCTGGAAAACCAGGCTCGTATGCGCAAGCAGGATATTATTTTCGCCATTTTGAAGCAGCACGCAAAAAGTGGCGAAGATATTTTCGGCGATGGCGTGCTGGAAATCTTGCAGGATGGTTTCGGTTTCCTCCGCTCCGCAGACAGTTCCTATCTCGCCGGCCCTGATGATATCTACGTTTCTCCCAGCCAAATCCGCCGTTTTAACCTTCGTACTGGTGACACCATTTCAGGCAAGATTCGTCCTCCCAAAGAAGGGGAACGCTATTTTGCCTTGTTGAAAGTCAACGAAGTCAATTACGACAAACCAGAAAACTCCCGCAACAAGATCCTGTTTGAAAACCTCACCCCGCTGCATGCTAACTCACGTTTGCGTATGGAACGCGGTAATGGTTCAACAGAAGACCTGACAGCACGCGTATTGGATTTGGCATCGCCGATTGGCCGCGGTCAACGTGGTTTGATCGTGGCACCGCCGAAAGCCGGTAAAACCATGCTGCTGCAAAATATTGCGCAGAGCATCGCGTATAATCACCCTGATTGCGTGCTGATGGTGCTGCTTATCGACGAACGTCCGGAAGAAGTGACCGAGATGCAACGTCTGGTGAAAGGGGAAGTGGTGGCGTCTACCTTTGACGAGCCGGCCTCTCGCCACGTTCAGGTTGCGGAAATGGTGATTGAAAAGGCCAAGCGCCTGGTCGAACACAAAAAAGACGTTATTATCCTGCTGGACTCCATCACCCGTCTGGCGCGTGCCTACAACACCGTGGTACCGGCGTCTGGTAAAGTGCTGACCGGTGGTGTGGATGCCAACGCCCTGCACCGCCCGAAACGCTTCTTTGGTGCTGCGCGTAACGTGGAAGAGGGCGGTAGCCTGACCATTATCGCCACCGCGCTGGTAGATACCGGCTCGAAGATGGACGAAGTGATTTACGAAGAGTTTAAAGGTACAGGTAACATGGAACTGCATCTGGCGCGTAAAATCGCTGAGAAGCGTGTGTTCCCGGCTATCGACTACAACCGTTCCGGTACGCGTAAAGAAGAGCTGCTTACCACCTCTGAAGAACTGCAAAAAATGTGGATCCTGCGCAAAATCATCCACCCGATGGGTGAGATTGATGCGATGGAGTTCCTGATCAACAAGTTGGCGATGACCAAAACCAACGATGAATTCTTCGACATGATGAAGCGTTCATAAGCACGCTGTGTTCTCGGGGAAAACGCCACGCGGGTCGTGGCGTTTTTTTTTAGGAACTTACCGACCTTTACACTACAGGGTGTTTTCCAGAGTATTCTAGGATATCCCGGCGTCATGCTTTCCGTTATGGTACGCACTGATTTGATGGCGTCATCATAACCCTGTCGCGATCGCTTGCCCTGTGCATGCTCGCGCGATACCGTCGGCCGCATAATGATGTTGTGTGAACGGTCCTGTTATGGCGAAACCTGCTTCGCCGTGGCAGCCTGCGGCGGTTTGTAGCCATAAACGGTAAACTTACTCGCTATGCGTCTAGAGTTATTATTGATTTTCTTGTTTTCTCTGGCTTTTCTATTCCTGGCCCGTCGCGTGGCGGGGCCGTTGGGCCTTGTCGATCGTCCCAATCAGCGTAAACGTCACCACGGTCTGATCCCGTTGGTGGGGGGCATTTCCGTTTATGCTGGCCTGTGCTTTACCTTCCTGGTTACCGACTACTATATTCCCCATTTCCGCTTTTACCTGCTGTGCGCCGGTATTTTGGTGTTTGTCGGGGCATTGGACGATCGCTTTGATATCAGTGTCAAAATCCGTGCGCTGGTTCAGGCGCTGGTGGCCATTGCCATGATGGTGTTCGCGCATCTCTCATTGCGCAATCTGGGAGAGCTGTTTGGCCCGTGGGATATGGTGCTGGGGCCATTGGGTTATCTGGTGACACTGTTTGCCGTGTGGGCGGCCATTAACGCGTTTAACATGGTTGATGGCATCGACGGTCTGCTCGGTGGCCTTTCGGTGGTGTCGTTCGGCGCGATGGGTATCCTGCTCTACGGTTACGGACACCACAATTTGGCGCTGTGGTGCTTTGCTATGATTGCGGCCACGCTGCCGTACATCTTGCTCAATCTCGGTTTTTTTGGCCGCCGCTATAAAGTGTTTATGGGCGATGCAGGCAGCACCATGATAGGGTTCACCGCCATCTGGATCCTGATGCAATCGACGCAGGGCAAATACCATCCGATTAACCCGGTAACGGCACTGTGGCTGATTGCCATCCCGCTGATGGACATGGTTGCCATCATGTACCGTCGCTTGCGCCGAGGGATGAGCCCCTTCGCGCCGGATCGTCAGCATATCCATCACTTACTGATGCGCGCTGGGTTTACCCCGCATCAGGCTTTCGTGTTGATCACCCTGGCTGCGGTGCTGTTGGCGGGTATTGGCATGGCCGGAGAGTATTTCTCTTTCATTCCCGAATGGGCCATGTTGGTGCTGTTTTTACTGGCTTTTGGGCTTTACGACTATTGCTTGAAACGGGCATGGCGTGTGGCGCGCTTTCTGAAACGCATCAAGCGTCGAACGCCGCGTAACGACAATCATCGACACTCAACTTGAAACCACATCACTTTGGGGAAGTAATGAAACACGAAAACCCTGCTAACGGGACCTCTGGCGAAGCCCACTACCGCGTGACGACTGCGGACGTCGGTATCGAGAATGAACTGGACATTCGTGGCCTGTGCGGTGCGTTATGGCGAGGAAAATTCTGGATTGCCGGTGTAGCGCTGGCTTTCGCGCTGGTGGCGCTAGGGTATTCCTATCTTGCCCGCCAGGAGTGGAGCGCCACGGCAATAACGGACCGGCCTGGTGTTACGGGGCTGGGCGGTTATTATCCGCAACAGCAGTTCTTACGCAATCTGGATGCTAAAGCCTTTGCATCGCTGCCGCCCGAGGCGCTGTCGGTGTCAGCCAAGGTTTACGACGAGTTTGTCATGCAGGTTGCCGCGTATGATACCCGGCGCGATTTCTGGCTACAGAGCGACTACTATAAATCCCATCAGGAAGGTGATGTCAAAGCGGATGCGGCCTTGCTGGACGAACTGATCGCCGACATCCAGTTTACCCCGCGCGACGACGGCAAAAAGACCTTCGACAGCGTGCGCCTGACGGCGGACAACGCGCCAGCCGCCAATCGCCTGTTGCGCGAGTATATCGAGTTTGCCAGCCAGCGCGCCGCACAGCACCTTAACGGTGAACTGAAAGGTGCCTGGGCGGCACGCAAGGTCTTTTTGCAGTCGCAGATTCAGCGTCAGGAAGCGGTCGCGCGGTCCATTTTCGATCGCGATCTGAATAGCGTGAAGATGGCGCTGAAAATTGCGCAACAGCAGGGAATCAGCCGCAGCCAGACCGACACCCCCGCAGAAGAGTTGCCGCCATCAGAACTTTTCCTGTTGGGGCGTCCGATGTTGCAGGCGCAATTGGAGTCCTTGCAGGCCAGTGGGCCGCGCTACGACATCGATTATGACCAAAACCGCGCCATGTTGGCGACGTTAAACGTTGAGCCAACGCTCGACGCGGCATTGCAGACCTACCGCTATCTGCGCACGCCAGAGGAGCCGGTAAAGCGAGACAGTCCGCGTCGCCTGTTCTTGATGGTGATGTGGGGCGCTATCGGTGCATTAACCGGGGCGGGCATTGCATTGGTTCGCTGTAAACCGCAGCGGCGGGTGGATTGACCGTTTATGCCGCCTGAAAGGGCAGCCCCTAACCTGATGAAAGAGATTCATAGTGAAAGTGTTGACTATTTTCGGCACCCGTCCAGAAGCCATCAAGATGGCCCCTCTGGTTTATGCCCTGGCTCAAGATGAAGCCTTTGAATCGAAAATATGCGTAACAGCCCAGCACCGGGAGATGCTGGATCAGGTGCTGCGTTTATTTGCTATTACGCCGGATTATGATTTGAACATTATGCAGCCGGGCCAAGGGTTGAGTGAGGTCACGTGCCGCATTTTGGAAGGATTGGAACCGGTATTGACAGCGTTCAAACCCGATCTGGTGCTGGTGCACGGTGATACCACCACCACGTTGGCCGCCAGCCTGGCGGCGCTGTATCAGCGTATTCCTGTCGCTCATGTGGAAGCCGGGTTGCGCACGGGCAATCTCTATTCGCCCTGGCCTGAAGAGGCCAACCGTAAGCTGACCGGCCATTTGGCGACGTACCACTTTGCGCCAACCGAGCGGGCGCGTGATAACCTGCTGCGGGAAAACCTCGGCGACCGGCAGATCCTGGTGACAGGAAATACGGTTATCGATGCGCTGTTCTGGGTGCGCGATCGTATTCTTGGCGATGAAACATTGCGCCACTCTCTGGATACCCACTACGGTTTTCTGGATGCGAATAAAAAACTGATTCTGGTCACCGGGCATCGCCGTGAAAACTTTGGCGGCGGTTTTGAGCGTATTTGTACTGCACTGGCGGGCATTGCCCGTCGCCACCCGGAAGCGCAGATTCTGTATCCCGTGCACCTGAACCCGAATGTGCGTGAGCCGGTAAATCGTATTTTAAGCGGCATTGATAACGTGTTTCTGATCGCACCGCAGGAGTACTTGCTGTTTGTTTACCTGATGAACCGGTCGTACCTGATTTTGACCGATTCAGGCGGCATTCAGGAAGAAGCGCCCTCGTTGGGGGTGCCCGTACTGGTGATGCGCGAAACGACAGAGCGGCCAGAAGCCGTGGAAGCCGGAACGGTACGGCTGGTTGGCACAGAAGTGGCGACGATTCTGGACGCGGTATCGCAACTGCTGACCGATAATGTGGCGTATCAGGCCATGAGCCGGGCGCATAATCCGTTCGGTGACGGTACCGCTTGTCAGCGTATTATTGCCGCACTGAAGACCCCTTTGGTTACACGACAATGAGCAACACCATGACAACTAACGCAATGACAATCAATAAAATAGTGGTGATTGGATTGGGCTATATCGGTCTGCCGACCGCTGCCGCGTTTGCCTCACGGAAAAAACAGGTGATTGGCGTAGACGTTAATCGCCACGCGGTGGAAACCATCAATCGCGGTGAGATTCATATTGTCGAACCCGATCTGGGATCCATGGTCAAGTCTGCAGTAGAAAACGGCTATTTGACGGCAACGCACAAACCCGAGGCGGCTGATGCCTTCCTGATCGCAGTGCCGACGCCGTTTAAAGAAGGGCACGAACCGGATTTGAGCTATGTACAGGCAGCGGCAGCGTCGATTGCACCGGTGCTGCAACCCGGCGCGCTGGTGGTGCTTGAATCCACCTGTCCCGTTGGCGCGACGGAACAGATGGCGGCGTGGCTGGCGGAAGCCCGGCCCGATCTGACCTTCCCGCAGCATGCCGGGGACGATGCCGATATTCACATCGCGTACTGCCCAGAGCGGGTATTGCCTGGGCAGGTTGTGGTGGAGCTTGTGAAAAATGACCGGGTGATTGGTGGCATGACGCCAGCCTGTGCCGCGCACGCCAGCGTGTTGTACAAGATTTTTCTGGAAGGTGAGTGCGTTGAAACCGACGCGCGCACGGCCGAGATGTGTAAACTGACGGAAAACAGCTTCCGTGACGTGAATATCGCCTTTGCCAACGAGCTGTCGCTGATTTGTGCCGAGCAGGGTATTAACGTATGGGAGTTGATTCGTCTGGCGAATCGTCACCCGCGTGTGAATATCCTTCAACCCGGCCCCGGCGTTGGCGGTCATTGCATCGCGGTAGATCCGTGGTTTATCGTGGCGCAAAATCCGCAGCAGGCACGTTTGATACACACGGCGCGGTTGGTGAACGACGGTAAGCCGCTGTGGGTGGTTGATCGCGTCAAAATGGCGGTAGCGGATTGTCTGGTGCAAAGCGGCAAACGCGCCAGCGACGTGACCATCGCCTGTTTTGGGCTGGCGTTTAAGCCGGATATTGACGATTTGCGCGAAAGCCCGGCGGTCGGGATTACCGAAATGATTGCGCAGTGGCACAGCGGCACGACGCTTGCCGTCGAGCCCAATGTGGCTGCTTTGCCGCCACGTTTAACCGGGTTGGTTACGTTGACGGCATTGCCAACGGCGTTACGTGAGGCGGATGTGGTGGTGATGCTGGTCGATCACCGTGCATTCCGCGCGATAGAACCTGAAAAGATAAAACAACAGTGGATTGTAGACATGAAAGGAGTATGGCGTTGAAACGTATTTTGGTGACAGGTGGAGCAGGGTTTATTGGGTCAGCGTTAGTGCGCTATCTGGTAACGGACACGCAAGACAGCGTTGTAGTGGTCGATAAGCTGACCTATGCCGGTAATCTGGCGTCATTGGCCCCGGTGGCGGCCAGCGATCGTTTCGCGTTCGAGCAGGTTGATATCTGCGATCGTCCTGCGTTGGATCGGGTTTTTGCTGCTTATCAGCCGGATATGGTGATGCATCTGGCGGCAGAAAGTCACGTTGACCGCTCGATTGATGGTCCGGCGGCGTTTATTGAAACCAACATCGTCGGCACCTATCAGATGCTGGAAGCGGCGCGCCACTACTGGAACGCGCTGGATGATGAGAAAAAAGCCGCCTTCCGTTTCCACCATATTTCTACCGACGAAGTGTTTGGCGATCTGCACGGTACGGACGATCTGTTCACCGAAACCACGCCGTATGCGCCCAGCAGCCCGTATTCCGCATCCAAAGCCTCCAGCGACCATCTGGTGCGTGCCTGGATGCGCACCTATGGGTTGCCGACCATCATCACCAACTGCTCCAATAACTACGGTCCTTACCACTTCCCGGAAAAATTGATTCCGCTGATGATCCTCAACGCCTTATCCGGTAAGCCGCTGCCCGTGTATGGCAACGGTGCGCAGATCCGTGACTGGCTGTTTGTTGAAGATCATGCGCGTGCGCTTTACCGCGTGGTGACGGCGGGTGAAATCGGGGAAACCTACAATATCGGCGGTCATAACGAGCGTAAAAACCTCGACGTGGTGCACACCCTGTGCGATCTGCTGGAAGAACTGGCACCGCAAAAACCGGTGGGTGTAACCCATTATCGCGATCTGATTACCTACGTGACTGACCGACCCGGCCATGACATGCGTTATGCCATCGATGCCAGCAAAATGGCCCGTGAATTGGGCTGGAAACCGCAGGAGACGTTTGAAACCGGTATGCGTAAAACGGTGCTGTGGTATCTGAATAATGAAACCTGGTGGCGCAGTGTGCAGGATGGCTCCTATACCGGAGAACGGTTGGGGCTGGACGCGTAATCGACGCGTTTTCTGCGCCCGTGTGTCAGTAACCGCCGTGTGCGAGCGATGACAGGAGAGGCGATGACAGCCACGATCCGTGCGCATCTGATGCTGTTAGCGTGGGAAAGCGATTTTTTCGCCCTCCCCAGCGCGCGCCTGTCGTTCAGTGATGATGCACCAGCGCTAACGCGCGCGGCGCTGAACGCGTATGCGGTGGTGCAGGCCAAGATCGCTGCCAGCGATCTGACGACGATTGATGCACTCTCTGCCGGAGGTTTCCAACTGGCAGAGAGCGAAGTGGATTTTTGCCTGCCAATTAGCGCTGATGAGGCGCCGCTTCCGGCCTGGCGCGTGGCGGACACCGCGGATATTGCCCTGCTGCGTGACGCTGCCGCGCGGGTTTTTTCGCTCAGTCGGTTTCGCGCACCCTGGTATCGCGCTACGGACAGCGGGCGTTTTTATGCGCAATGGGTGGAAAACGCGGTGCGTGGCACCTTTGACGATGTTTGCCTGATAGCACACGACGCGCAGGGCGTACCGCTCGGTTGGGTGACACTGCGCCAAACGCAGGCGGACCAGGCGCGCATCGGCCTCCTGGCTGCATGGCCGGGTGCCTCCGGCGGTGTGGGCACGCAACTGATGGCGTTGGCAAGGCACTGGTGCCAACAGCGGCACGTGGCGCACCTGTGGGTGGCTACGCAGTTGGGTAATACGCGCGCGCTGCGCCTTTATCAACGCGCTGGCGCGCAGATTCATGACACGGCGCATTGGTTTTACAGGAGACCGCATGATTCCCTTTAACGCTCCCCCGGTTGTGGGTACCGAACTGGACTATATGCAGGCCGCCATGAGCAGCGGTAAGCTGTGTGGTGACGGCGGTTTCACTCGCCGTTGCCAGCAATGGCTGGAGCACTATTCTGGCAGCAAGAAGGTGTTGTTGACCCCCTCCTGTACTGCATCGCTGGAAATGGCGGCCATCCTGCTGGATATTCAGCCGGGGGATGAGGTTATCATGCCCAGCTACACCTTCGTTTCCACCGCCAATGCCTTTGTGCTGCGTGGGGCAACCATCGTTTATGTCGATGTGCGCCCGGATACGCTGAACATCGATGAAAGCAAGATTGAAGCGGCGATTACCGACAAGACCCGAGCCATCGTGCCGGTACATTATGCCGGTGTCGCGTGCGAAATGGACGCCATCATGGCGCTGGCGGAACAGTACGGTCTCTGGGTGGTGGAGGATGCCGCGCAAGGGGTGATGGCACGCTATAAAAGCCGTCCGTTGGGCGCGATTGGTCATATTGGCTGTTTCAGCTTTCATGAAACCAAAAACTACACGTCCGGCGGTGAAGGCGGTGCCACGCTGATTAACGATCCTGCGTTGGTTGAGCGGGCAGAAATCATCCGTGAAAAAGGTACCAACCGTAGCCAGTTCTTTCGCGGTCAGGCTGATAAATATACCTGGCGCGATATCGGCTCCAGCTACCTGATGGCAGATATTCAAGCCGCCTATCTGTGGGGGCAGTTGGAAGCCGCCGGGCGCATCAACGAACGACGTTTACGCCTGTGGCATAACTATTATGATGCCTTCCGCCCGCTGGCGGAGGCCGGGCGCGTCACGCTGCCCACCCTGCCTGCACACTGCCAGCACAATGCACACCTGTTTTACCTCAAGCTGCGCGACATTGACGATCGCGCCGCGTTTATTCACGACATGAAGGATGCGGAAATCCTGACGGTGTTTCACTATATCCCGCTGCATACTTCACCGGCGGGGCTGCGCTTCGGGCGTTTTTCCGGGGAAGATCGTTATACCACGCGGGAAAGCGAGCGACTGGTTCGGTTGCCGCTGTTTTTTAATCTGTCTGATGTGAATCAGCGCACGGTGATCAACACCATCCTGAGCTTCTTTTCCTGATATGTCATTGGCAAAAGCGTCTTTATGGACGGCGGGTTCGACGCTGGTCAAAATCGCCATTGGCCTGGTGGTTATCAAATTGCTGGCAGTGGCCTTCGGCCCGAGCGGCGTGGGGCAGGCGGGGAATTACCGGCAACTGATCACGGTATTGGGCGTGCTGTCAGGCGCAGGAATATTTAATGGCGTGATCATGCTGGTGGCGCGCCATCAGCAGCAGCCGGAGTCGCTGCAACAGGTTTTGGGGACGTCAGCGACGCTGATTGCACTCTTTTCATCGGCGCTGGCACTCCTGTTTATGCTGGCGGCCGGGCCGATAGCCACGGCGCTGTTTGGCGACGATCGCTATCGTGACGTGATCCGCCTGTTGGCGTTACTGCAAATGGGCATTGCCTGCGCTAACTTCTTTTTGGCTATCCTGAAAGGGTATCGGGACGCACAGGGCAATGCGCTGGCGATTGTCGCGGGCAGCCTGATTGGGTTGGTGGCGTTTGTTGCCTGCTTTTTGCTGGGGGGCTATTCAGGGGCGTTGGTTGGGTTAGCGCTGGTACCGGCGTTGATTGCTCTACCCGCCGGTGTGTTGCTGTGGCGGCACACCCCTTTGCGCTGGCAGCACTTGCGTCCGGTATGGGACCGCGCGTTCGCCACGCAGTTAGGTAAGTTTACGTTGATGGCGGTGATGACGGCGGTAACGGTGCCCGTTGCCTATATCATGATGCGTAACGTGCTTGCGGCGCATGCCGGGTGGGACGCCGTCGGCTTGTGGCAGGGTGTGAGCGCGATATCCGATGCCTATCTGCAATTTATCACGGCGGCGTTTTCGGTTTATTTATTGCCGACGCTAGCGCGGTTGCAGGAAAAACCGGCGATTGCGCGCGAGATTGGCCGCGCGTTGCGGTTTGTTATACCAGCGGTAGCTGCTGTCAGCCTTGCTATTTGGTTACTGCGCGATGTGGCTATCTGGCTGCTGTTTTCCCCGCAGTTTGTGCCGATGCGCGATCTCTTTGCCTGGCAACTGGTGGGCGATGTGATGAAAGTGGGAGCCTATGTCTTTGGTTATCTGGTGATTGCCAAAGCGGCGCTGCGCTTTTATCTGCTGGCGGAACTGAGCCAGTTTCTGTTGCTGAGTGGCTTCTCCCAGTGGCTGATTCCGCGCCACGGCGCGTTGGGGGCCACGCAAGCCTATATGTTGACCTATGTGGTTTACTTTTTCCTGTGCTGTTGTGTTTTTCTTATTTACCGTAGGCGACCATGACGACACTGATTCACGTGCTGGGATCGGATATCCCGCATCATAACCAGACAGTGCTGCGCTTCTTCCATGACGTGCTGGCAACGCAACTCCCTGCGCCGGTGGTCACGCATTTTATGGTGGTATCCCGTGATGAGGGCTTGCAGCAGGCCTTTCCTGGGTTGACGTTAACCTGCTATGCCGATAAGCGCGCGTTAGCGCAGGCAGTGGTGACGCAAGCACGGGACTGTCGACAGACGCGGTTCTTTTTCCACGGGCAGTTCAACCCGTGGATTTGGCTGGCGCTGCTGGGAAGGCGAATCAAACCGGCCCAGGCCTATTGGCATGTGTGGGGCGCGGATCTGTATGAAGAGGCCACGCAGTGGAAGCATCGCCTGTTTTACCTGCTACGTCGCATGGCGCAGGGGCGTATCGGTCATGTCTTTGCCACGCGTGGCGATCTGGATTTCTATCGGCAGCGGTATACTGACGTGCCGGCCTCGCTGCTTTATTTCCCCACCAAAATGAACCCGGCGCTGACGGCAGAGACCGTGACCAAACCGTTGGCCGGGCCGATGACCGTGCTGGTGGGGAATTCCGGCGATAAGAGCAATCGGCATATCGAAGCGCTGTGGGCCATTCATCAGCAATTGGGGTCGCGGGTGCGGGTGATTGTCCCTATGGGATATCCCGCGAACAATGAAGACTACATCAATCAGGTGGCACAGGAAGGTGAAACGCTGTTTGGCACGAAACAGTTTCAGTTGCTGCGTGAACAGTTGGCGTTTGACGATTATCTGAATATGTTGCGCAGTTGCGATCTCGGGGTATTTATCTTCCCGCGTCAGCAAGGCATAGGTACGCTTTGCCTGCTGATTCAGTGCGGGGTGCCCTTTGTCATCAGCCGGAAGAATCCCTTCTGGCAGGATCTGGCCGAGCAGCATTTACCGGTGCTGTTTTACGGCGATACGTTGACGGAAGCGGTAGTGCGTGAAGCGCAACGTCAGATAGCGAGCGTGGATCAGCGCCGCATTGCGTTCTTCCAGCCTAACTATCAGCGAGGATGGCTCGATGCCTTGACGTTGGCGGCGGGGACCAAACCATGACACAGGGCGAATTCGGCGGCTTGGTTGTGGTGTATCTGTTTGCGCTCAGCTTTATTCTCTTTTTGACCTGGCAGGAGTTTCGTCGTGTACGTTTTAACTTTAACGTACTGTTCTCGATACTGTTTCTGCTGACGTTCTATTTCGGTTTTCCCTTTACCTGCCTGCTGGCATTCAAATTCAATGTGGCGGTGGTGCCTGCGACCTATTTGCTTCAGGCAATGCTGTCGGCAACCGCGTTTTACGCCATCTATTACGTGACGTATAAAACCCGTCTGCGGGCGCAGCGTCGACCGCCCGGCGAATCCTGGCTCGTGATGAATCGCGTTGAAACGCACCTGACGTGGCTATTGCTGGCGCTGGTGGCCGTGGTAACAGTGGCTATCTTCTTTATCAACAACGGTTTTTTACTGTTCAAACTGCGTTCTTACAGCCAGATCTTTTCCAGCGAGGTCTCGGGCGTTGCCCTGAAGCGCTTCTTCTATTTTTTTATTCCCGCCATGCTGGTGGTCTATTTCCTGCACCAGACACGCCGTGCCTGGCTGCTGTTTCTGGTGGGCACCGTCGGATTCGGGATACTGACCTACCTGATTGTCGGCGGTACGCGGGCGAATATCATTATTGCTTTTGCCTTGTTCTTGTTCATCGGCATCCAGCGCGGTTGGATCACGCTGTGGATGCTGGCCGCGGCGGGGGCGGTGGGCGTGACCGCCATGTTCTGGTTGGCATTAAAGCGCTACAGTCTGGATGTAAGTGGAGCAGAAGCGTTTTACACCTTTCTTTATCTGACGCGCGATACCTTCTCGCCTTGGGAAAATTTGGCGCTGCTGTGGCAACACTACGGTGACATCGAATTTCAGGGGCTCGCCCCCATCGTGCGTGATTTTTACGTGTTTATTCCGTCCTGGCTGTGGCCCGCACGCCCTAATCTGGTGCTCAACAGCGCTAATTACTTCACCTGGGAAGTGCTCAATAACCACTCTGGGTTGGCGATTTCGCCGACCTTGCTGGGATCGCTGGTGGTGATGGGCGGCGTGTGGTTTATTCCGCTCGGTGCCATCGTGGTGGGCCTTATCGTCAAGTGGTTTGATGCCCTGTATGAATCGGGCCGTCGCAGCCAGAATCGCTACAGCGCAGCGGTACTGCAAAGTTTCTGCTTTGGTGCCATCTTTAACCTGATGGTGCTGGTGCGAGAAGGCGGCGATGCTTTTGTGTCGCGCGTGGTGTTTTTTATCTTGGTGTTTGGGCTGTGCGTGCTGGTGGCGAAGTTGCTTTACTGGCTGTTTGAACGTGCGGGCCTGATTCGTCAGCGTTGGGCGCGTTCGCCTGCGGCACCTTCCGCCTTGCCCCCTCACACTCCGGATACACCCTAAGGAGCCTTCATGGAACATCCCGCTTCTGTCCCGCTTTATCGCATTCGCAATATCCCGCTGCACGGGTTTGCGGACCAGTCAGCCTGTCTGGCGTACCTTTTCGCTGATGGTGAAGTCAAAACCGGTACGTTAGTGGCAATCAACGCCGAGAAGGTGCTGGCGGCCGAGCAGGATAAGCCGCTGTGGGATTTGATTGCCGAGGCTGAATACAAGTATGCCGACGGCATCAGTATTGTGCGCGCCATTAGGCGTAAATATCCGCAGGCGGAGGTGACGCGTGTCGCCGGGGCTGATTTGTGGGAAGCGCTGATGCAAAAAGCGGGTGCTGAAGGCACTCCGGTTTTTTTGCTGGGTGGAAAACCGGCGATACTGCGCCAGACCGAAGAGAAACTGCGGACGCAGTGGCAGGTGAATATCGTTGGCAGCCAGGATGGCTATTTCCCACCGGAACAGCGCGATGCACTGTTTGAACGCGTGCGTGCCAGCGGGGCGCGTATCGTTACGGTGGCGATGGGCTCTCCGTGTCAGGAGATACTGATGCGTGATTGCCGTCGTTACCACCCGCAGGCGCTGTATATGGGCGTGGGTGGCACTTACGACGTTTTCACCGGGCATGTGAAACGCGCGCCTTTGGCGTGGCAGCGTATGGGATTGGAGTGGCTTTACCGGCTGCTGAGCCAACCCAGCCGCATTACACGTCAGATTAAGCTATTAAAATTCCTCGCCTACTACTTCAGCGGACGCCTGTAACGGCGTTCCCCCCTCTTCTAAGCCATCGCGATTGGTTATGACCATTGGCACTTAAAACCGAATCTTTATGCTCATTTGATTTTAAATGACTATTTGCTGATCAGCGAAAAATGCAGAAGGATATGCTGCCTAAAATGCACTAACCCGTTCAAAAGCGGGATAGACAGCATAAAACCCGGTATGAAACTGGGAGGGAAACACAACATTTAAGACTGAGGAACTATGGCAAACGAGGAAACGCAAGGCAAGCTCCACCGTGGGCTTGAGGCGCGACATATTGAGCTGATCGCGCTGGGTGGAACGATTGGCGTTGGGTTGTTTATGGGCGCGGCGAGCGCATTGAAGTGGGCTGGCCCCTCTGTGCTGCTGGCCTATATCGTCGCCGGGATATTCGTTTTCTTTATCATGCGCTCAATGGGCGAAATGCTCTATATGGAACCGGTCACCGGCTCCTTTGCGGTGTATGCACATAAATACATGAGCCCGTTCTTTGGCTATCTCACCGCGTGGGGCTACTGGTTTATGTGGATGGCGGTCGGGATTTCCGAAATCACCGCCATTGGCGTTTACGTGCAGTACTGGTTCCCGGAGCTGCCGCAGTGGATCCCCGCTATCGTGTGCGTGGCGCTGGTCGCGCTGGCCAACCTGGCCGCTGTGCGTCTGTACGGTGAGATCGAGTTCTGGTTTGCCATGATTAAAATCACCACCATCATTGTGATGATTGTCGTCGGCGTCGGTATTATCTTTTTTGGCATTGGTAACCACGGTCAGGCGACGGGCTTTGCCAATTTGACTGAGCACGGTGGTTTCCTGGCGGGTGGCTGGAAAGGGCTGCTGTTTGCGCTGTGTCTGGTGGTGGCCTCTTATCAGGGCGTGGAGCTGGTTGGGATCACCGCTGGTGAAGCCAAGAACCCTAAAATTACCCTGCGGCGCGCGATTAACAATATTCTGTGGCGTATTCTGATTTTCTACGTGGGTGCCATCTTTATCATCATCACCATTTTCCCGTGGAATGAAATTGGCACCGCTGGCAGTCCGTTTGTACTGACCTTTGCCAAAATCGGGATTACCGCCGCAGCCGGTATTATCAACTTTGTGGTGCTGACCGCCGCGCTGTCGGGCTGTAACAGTGGGATGTACAGCTGTGGTCGTATGCTTTATTCACTGGCAAACAACCGTCAGCTACCGGCCTGGGTAGGCAAAGTCACGGCCAGCGGTGTGCCTGCGGCGGGTGTGACCGTCTCTATTTTTTGTCTGCTGCTGGGTTCGGCGCTAAACTACGTTATTCCCAACCCAGAAAAAGTGTTCGTCTATGTCTACAGCGCCAGCGTGCTGCCGGGCATGGTGCCGTGGTTTGTGGTGCTGATAAGCCAAATTCGTTTTCGTCAGCAGCATCAAGCGCAATTGGCGGGCCATCCGTTTAAGTCCGTGCTGTTTCCGTGGGTTAACTACCTGACCATGGCCTTTTTGCTGTGTGTACTGGTGGGAATGTATATCAATGAAGACACGCGGATGTCCTTGTTGGTAGGGATGGGGTTTCTTGCCGTGGTTAGCCTGATTTACGCCGTGCTGGAAGGGCGTAAAAAACAGGCGTTAACGGCACCCGAAGCCTGATTCATGGGTGGGGATTGTCGCTGGCTGTGTGTTTTCGGTACGAAATGCGCAAAGCATAAGCAAACGCATCATTTCGATAAAAAAAGCACTAGACAGGCAGAGATTAAATCCGTACTATCCCCACCCGCAACGGCGCTATGCGCCCGTAGCTCAGCTGGATAGAGCGCTGCCCTCCGGAGGCAGAGGTCTCAGGTTCGAATCCTGTCGGGCGCACCAATAACTTCTTTATAAGAGTTGTGTGCAAGCGCTGCGGTGGTACGATTCACCGTAAAGGAAGTACCGGTTCTATCGTTAGTTGTAAGCAGTACATTGGTGGCTATAGCTCAGTTGGTAGAGCCCTGGATTGTGATTCCAGTTGTCGTGGGTTCGAGTCCCATTAGCCACCCCAGATTCAGATGTTCGTGAATGTATGCGAAGGTGGCGGAATTGGTAGACGCGCTAGCTTCAGGTGTTAGTGTCCTTCGGACGTGAGGGTTCAAGTCCCTCTCTTCGCACCAACGAACGTCATCAACAGTCAGTGTGATACACTGATAGCGTTGAAAAAGCATTTCGGCGAGTAGCGCAGCTTGGTAGCGCAACTGGTTTGGGACCAGTGGGTCGGAGGTTCGAATCCTCTCTCGCCGACCACTTTCTGTGAAAAGCGGCTATTCCTCAGGAATAGCCGCTTTTTGCTTTCTGCATCCGTATAGCCTGCTCTATAAAAAAACGCCCCCGCTGTGCGAGGGCGAAAATCGTTTTATTCCGCTTTACCGCCTTCCAGCACTTTATCACTGCCGAAATACTTCTCTGCCAACGTTTTTAACTGGCCGTTCTGACGCAGTTGTTGCAGCTGTTGATTGAATGCGGCCAGCAGCTTATCGCCTTCCGCCGTTTTGGCAAACGGGAACGAGACCTGCTCATTGGAGATGGGTTCACCTACCAGTTTCAGCGGCAGGTGACGTTTATTGATCTCTGCCAGCAGGATAGGGCGGGAGTTGACATAGCCTTGAACGCGATTGTTGATCACATCATTCATCGCCCCGTCGCGGGTTTCATAGGTGCGGATGGTGACGTCATTGTTGGGAAAGGCGTTGCGCAGGTTGGTCACGTGGGTTGAGCCTAAAACGCCGGATACGGTTTTACCCTTAAGATCGTCCAGTGACTGAATGTCTTTGTTCTCAACGCTGGTGACAATTTGCGTGGCATAAGTAAGGTAAGTATCGGTGAAGTTGTATTTTTTCTGACGCTCAGCGGTTTTCACAAAATTATTGGCCACGGTATCCAGCTTTCCGGCCTCCAACTGGCCCATCAGGCCGCTGAAATCAGCCGTGGTCCAAGTAACCTGATAACCCAGTTCGCGAGCGATGGTTTCCACAACCTCGACATCGTAGCCGACCAGCGTGCCGTTCTCTTTATAAGAACCCGGGAAGCTTTGGCCGGTCGTGCCCACGCGTAGCACTTTACTCTGCGATTCCGCACTCTTGTTATTATCGCAGCCAGCCAGTGTTACGGCGGCAAGCAGGGTCAGCAGTGCGGCACTGACGTGGCGGGTCAATTGGATTTTCATCATGGGGTTCCTGTTTCAACATTCCTGGTTAATACCCGTCATACTTCAAGTTGCAGGTGCGTTGGCTGCATTCACTCACCCGAATCACTTACCTGAGTAAGCTCATCGGGATATATGAATCTCATCCCTGAGATTCGCCCCGCGGGCCAGCGCAGGCGCTGTTCAAATCTGTTCCAGACAGATTTGTCCCTCACTTGCCGCCTTCCTGCAACCCGAATTATTTAGGGTTTAAAACGAAATCGGGTTAACGCTTTGCAACGCGCTCATCAGTTCTGAGAGTAATGGCAGGCTAACAACAATGGGATGCACATTGGGGGGACGTGACAGAGCGTTGTTTGTTTGAAAACTATATCATTCAAAACAAAGGGGAATTTATACCTTCACGTTATATCTTATGACCATTTGATCGGTTACAACCTGCTGCCAGGCTTTTACTATTGCGCTTTATAGCCTGTGCGTATGGGTTGGCACAGCGTAGAGAAATCAAGGAATTGCCGTGTTTGCTATCAAATCTCCCGGTGTCTATCACCACCAATCTGGCCTGCTTTCACGTGTGGGTGAACTGATTGCGCCATTTTCTCGTCACATTGCCGTGTTGACCAGCCCACGCGCTTGGGCTGCGGTAGAAAATGCACTTTCTACCAGTTTGATGCAGTCCGACGTGCAGTTTGATGTGTACCTGTTGGAAGAGGAATGCACGCGCGAGGCGATTGCACACCATCAGCGTGAAATAGCTCAACGCGGCGTGCAGGTTGTCCTCGGTGTTGGCGGTGGACGCGTGATGGACTGTGCCAAAGCGGTTGCTGACGGGCTGGAGAATGGTCAGGCAATCACCTTGCCGACCATTGCTGCTACCTGCGCAGCCTGGTCTCCGATCAGTATTCTGTATGATGAGCAGGGCGGGCATCAGGGAACGCAGGTATTGCAACACATGCCGGTGATGGTGCTGGTTGACAGTGACGTGATTGCCCACAGTGATGTGCGCTATCTGAAAGCCGGGATCGTCGATGCGCTGGCTAAATGGTATGAATTTCAGCCTTATCTGGCGAAAAACGGCGATAATCTGGCGCTGAACCTTAAAGTGCAGGTGGCGACACTCGCCCGCGATACCTTTGTACAGTGGGGTGAACAGGCACTGAAAGATAATGCCGAACAGCGCGTGACGGTGGCATTGCAAAAGGTGATCGATGCCAATATCGCACTGGCCGGATTGGCAAACAGCATGCGTGATGACTCCCCTTCACCCGGCGTGGCCCATGCGATTCATAATCGAATGACGCACGTTCCTGAACTGCATGACTGGTTGCACGGAGAGAAAGTGGGCTACGGCTTGCGGGTGCAGTCGCTCGTGGCGCGCGATGACGGTTCGGTTGATCCCGATTTGTTGGCACAGTTGCAGCGCTATGATGCTCCGGAGCGCTTGCCGGTGGCGGAAGCACGCTATGCCGAATTGGCTGACACGCTGTCTCACACCTTTAAATTTCCCGCTGCCAGCGCCGCACTGCTGCCGTTTTCACTGGCACCCGAGGCGATTCAACGGGCTATATTAACAACGCAATACGGCAAGTGATGCGGTTTTACGGGATGTGATGGATATCAATATAGCGTTACGTCTGGATGTGTGGTAAACGATCTATCTTCCAATCTTCTGAATATAAGATAGATCCAGAAGATATATAGGGGCCGATTTGTCGCATGCTATATTCCCAAGATTAGAACGACGACAAAAATCCCGCCTGACACATCCAACGAACGAGTAAGCTATGGCATCACATCTCATTGATTTTCTCCTCATCGGGAACAACTTTGGCACGCCCGAAATGCGTGCTGTCTGGTCAGAACATAACCGTCTGACGAAGCAGGTTGACGTTGAAGTTGCGCTGGCGCTGGCCGAAGGAGAACTGGGCGTTATCCCGGCCGACGCCGCACAGACCATTGCCGCTAAAGCGGATGCAAGCGCACTGAATGTGGAAGAGATCGCGCAGGACGCGGTCCGTATGAAACACTCCCTGATGCCCACCATCACCGCGATTCAAAAGCAGTGTGGCGACGCAGGTGAATACATTCACTATGGTGTGACTACGCAAGATATCGTGGATACCGCCACGGTGCTGCAATTGCAGCAAGCCTTTGCCATTGTTGAACGCGACACGCAATTGATGGCGGTTGAGTTGAAACGGTTGGCGAAAAAGTATCAGCATACGCCGATGACGGGGCGCACCCACGGCATGCAGGCGTTACCGACCACCTTTGGCTTTAAACTGGCGGTATGGCTGGATGAGTTTGTTCGCCATCTGGAGCGTCTGAAAGAGATTAAAGCCCGCGTACTGGTGGGTAATGTGAACGGCGCAATTGGTACCTATGCCTCGTTCGGCGAACTGGGGCCGCAAATTGAGCGCCTGACGCTGGATAAATTGGGGCTGGGTACGCCAAACATCGGCTGGCAGTCCGCGCGCGATCGTTTCTCCGAATATGCTTCTGTAGTGGTACTGATCAGCGGCACGCTCGGCAAGATTGGCAACGAACTGTATAACCTGATGCGCACGGAAATCAACGAAGTTGAAGAGCCGTTCTCAGCAGGCAAAATTGGCTCCACCACCATGCCGCACAAGCGTAACCCGGCGGCATT
Source organism: Candidatus Symbiopectobacterium sp. NZEC135 (assembly GCF_025962695.1). Classification (NCBI taxonomy): domain Bacteria; kingdom Pseudomonadati; phylum Pseudomonadota; class Gammaproteobacteria; order Enterobacterales; family Enterobacteriaceae; genus Symbiopectobacterium; species Candidatus Symbiopectobacterium sp. NZEC135. The sequence continues at coordinate 46,774 of NZ_JAGFPF010000010.1, forward strand.
GGAAGGGCTGGCTAGCCTGACCGCACCCATTTTCAAAAGCGCATCACTGATTCATGAATCCATGAAAGTGGAGCACGAGCGTGACGCCATGAGCTGGCGCGCAGAGTGGATTGCACTGCCGGAAGTGAACATTTACCTCTCTGCGCAATTGCAGAATGCGCTGGGTATCCTGCGCGGTATGTCGGTGAATGAAAAGCAGATGCTGGCGAACCTGGAACTGCAAAACGGCCTGTTGCTCTCTGAGAAAGTGATGTTTGAAATTGGCAAACGTATGGGCAAACAAACCGCACACCATTTGGTGTACGAGTGCTCCATGAAGGCGTTTGAACAGAATCGTCACTTCAAAGAGGTGCTGCTGGAAGATCCGGTGTTGTCGGCGCAGGTTACCGCGCAGGAACTTGACGCCTGGCTGAACCCGGTCAACTATTTGGGCTGTGCACCGCAGAAAGTGGATGAAGTGATTCGTTATGCCGACAACTCTGGTCTGCTGCCAGCGTAAGTGAGCGTTAAACATGAGTACGGTGTTTCGCCAGCTCACGCTGGAAGATGATGAAGCCTTTCTGGCGTTGGCGTTAGCGGCCTATGAACCGATTCGCCAACTGGGCATTCACTTTGCCGCGGCTGAGGCGGATATCGATAGTGTGCGTCGCCATATTACGCGCCACGGTGTTTATGCGCTGGAGAAAGACGGCGTGATGGTGTCGTCGTTTAGCATCCGTTACCCCTGGGGGCCGGAGCCTGGCCCGTATGGTTTGCCGCATTTGGGGTGGTTCGCCACCCACCCGGACTACAAAGGGCAAGGGTTTGGCCGCCAGATGATGCAGTGGCTGGAAGAAACGGTGCTGATAGGGCAACTCAAGGCACCTGCGGTTTCTTTGGGCACGGCACAGAGCCATCCCTGGCTTATCGAGATGTATAAGCATTACGGTTTTAACGAAGTCGGGCAGGCGAATCTGGGTAAAGGCCACCTGACGATTTATATGGAAAAAGTGTTAGACCAGGATGGTTATCACCAGTGGAAGAAGAAAAATTCCCAATGAGAGGCATGAACATGATAATGAAAAAACTGACTTTGTCTGCGTTAGCGCTTACCACTGCCTTTCTGATGGCGGGTTGTGACTCTCAGGACAAAAAAGCAGCAGCGGGCGGAGAAGCCAGCACGGTGTTGCGCGTAGGTTCTACCGGACAAAGCTACCCGAGCGGCTTTAAGCAAGATAACAAGCTGGTGGGGTTTGACGTTGAAGTCACGGAAACCATCGCGAAAGATCTGAATTACAAAATCGAGTGGGTTACCGCCGATTTCAGCGGCCTGATGGGGCAATTGGAAGCGAACAAACTCGATACCGTGGCTAACGTCGTGGCGATCACTCCGGCGCGCAAAGAAAAGTATAACTTTGCCGATGTTTACAGCTACTACGGCAGCCAGATTGTTACGCATAAAGACAACGCCAACATCAACACGCTGGACGACCTGAAAGGCAAAACCGTGGCAGGCGTATTGGGCTCTAACCACGTTAATAACCTGAAGAAAGCGTTTGCTGACGGCAGCGTAACCATCCGCACCTATGAAACCCGCGATGGTGCAATGAACGATGCCTTGTCTAAGCGCGTGGAAGGCTATGTCAATTCCCGCCCGATCCTGTTGGCTGAAATCAACAAGCGTAACCTGCCGTTCAAACTGGTCGGCGATCCGCTGGTGATCGAGGAAGTCAGCTTCCCGTTCCACAAAGATGCAAAAGGCGACAAACTGCGTGAGCAGTTCAATGCCGAACTGGCGAAAATGCGCGCTGATGGCCGTCTGAAAGAGATTTCTGTGAAATATTTCGGTGAGGACATTACCGCCGCACCGCAAGCTCACTAACCGACGCGCTTTTTGTCATCTCTTTTCCACCGGTGCTTGCGCCGGTGGAAGCATTAATGGTACTACTCATGAATATCGATTTTGCTTACCTGCTGAAGGTGTTTCCTCAGGTTTTGCTCTATTTACCGACCACGCTGCTGTTAGCCGTGGTATCCATGATTTTCGCCATGATACTGGGTCTGGTGCTAGCGCTGCTGCGGGAAAGCAAGATCACGGTATTGGTGAAGGTGATTGAGTTTTATATCTCGCTGTTTCGCGGCATTCCGTCGCTGGTTCAGTTGTTTATCATCTATTTCGGTTTGCCGCAGCTGTTCCCGGCGCTGAGCGATCTGACCGCGATGTCGGCGGCAATTATCGGCTTTAGCCTGAAAACCTCGGCCTACATGGCGGAGATTTTCCGCGCCGCGCTGGCCTCGGTCGATTGGGGACAAACGGAAGCCGGGCTGTCGATCGGCATGAACCGTTCGCAGATTTACCGCCGTATTGTACTGCCACAGGCGATGCTCAATGCGCTGCCTGCTACAGGTAACACCTTTATTTCGCTGATCAAAGATACTTCGGTAGCCTTTGCGCTTGGCGTATCTGAACTGTTTGCCGAAGGTAAAATGATCGCCGCTGAATCGCTGCGTTTCTTTGAAACCTTCCTGGTGGTAGGGCTGATTTATTGGCTGGTCATCATCGTTTATTCCAGACTGCAAAACTGGCTGGAAAAGAAACTGAACCACTCATTACAGCGCTAAGGAGACGCCGCCATGATCAGTGTAAAAAACCTCTCAAAACGCTTTGGCGACAAAGTGGTGCTGGACAATATCAGTCTGGATATCGCACAGGGCGAAGTGGTGGCGATTATCGGCCCTTCAGGGTCGGGTAAATCCACCCTGTTGCGCTGCCTCAACCTGTTGGAAAAACCGGAGTCCGGCACGATTGAAATTGGCGATCGCGTACTGGATACGCGCCGTTATAGTACCAAGGAAGCCTACGCGCTGCGTCAGCAGACCGCGATGGTGTTCCAGAACTACAACCTGTTCAAAAATAAAACCGCGCTGGAAAACATCACGGAAGCGTTGATTGTGGTGAAAAAAATGCCGAAGAAGCAGGCGCAGGAGATTGGGCTGCGGCTTATCGAGCAGGTTGGCCTGCTGCCGGAAGCTCACCAGTATCCGGTGACCTTGTCCGGCGGGCAGCAGCAGCGTGTGGGCATCGCGCGCGCGCTGGCCGTGGATCCGAAAGCCATTCTGTTTGATGAACCGACCTCGGCGCTGGATCCGGAACGCGTGCACGAAGTGCTGCAAGTGATTCAAAATCTGGCGAAAAACAGCACCACCATGGTTATCGTGACCCATGAGATGCAGTTTGCCAAAGAAGTTGCTGATCGGGTGATTTTCATGGCCGACGGGCATATCGTCGAGCAGGGACCAGCCGAGCAGGTGATCAGTTTCTCTGACAACCCGCAGACGCAGCGTTTCTTACGCCAGATGACCAAGATGCCGGAACATACCGAATACGACATCTGACGATGCGGTGATAACAAGCTATTTAGATAAAATACCCTGCGTGCCGCGGGCTTATCCTGCGGCGTTAAGCACGGACAGTGTGGAGAAAACATCGTGAAAACAGCAGCTCAACATGCGCCGTTAGCGCAATTTATTCAGGCGTTCCGGCACGATCTGCACCAGAACCCTGAATTATCCAACCAGGAATTTGAAACCACCAAGAAAATCCGCGCCGCGCTGGAGAAAGAAGGCATCCGCATTCTGGATCTGCCGTTGAAAACCGGTCTGGTCGCAGAAGTCGGCGGCGTGCAGGATGGCCCGTTGGTTATCGTTCGTTCAGATATCGACGCACTGCCGATTGAAGAAGAATCCGGCGTGGACTTCACCTCTCAGCGTCAGGGCGTGATGCACGCTTGCGGGCACGATTTTCACTCCTCCGCCGCGCTGGGTGCCGCCATTTTGCTTAAAGGCATCGAGTCTGAGCTAAAGGGCACCGTGCGCATTCTGTTCCAGGCGGCGGAAGAAACCGGGCTGGGCGCGCCAGAAGTGATCGCGACCGGTGCGCTGGATAATGCGGCAGCCATCTTTGGCATTCACAACGACCCAACGCTGCCGGTTGGTGTGGTGGGTGGCAAAGACGGTGCGTTGACGGCGGGTGTCGACCGTTTTGAAATCAAGATCGCAGCCAAAGGTTGCCATGCGGCCAAACCCCATGAAGGCAACGACCCCATTATCATTCTCGGCCAGTTGATTAGCGCAGTGCAGACCATTATCAGTCGCACGGTGCCCGCGGATGATACCGCCGTGGTGTCAATCACGCAGGTACACAGTGGCAGCACTTGGAATGTGATCCCGGATACTGCCTACGTGGAAGGTACGGTACGCACCTTTAGCCAGGCAGCGCGCGATCTGATCGAACAGCGCTTCCGCCAGATTGTGGCAGGTATTGCCAGCACTTTTGGCGCTGAGCTTGAGTTTATCTGGCACGCCGGGCCGCCGTCCGTGGTCAATACGCCGGAATGGGTGGATTTTGCCCTGCGCATTGCCGATGAAGAAGGTTTTGAAGCGCGTCGCGTGGATGCCAGCCCGATTGGCGAGGATTTTGCCTTCTATCAGCAAAAACTGCCAGGCACATTCATGATGGTCGGTTCGGGCGGGCCTTATGCGTTGCACCATCCGAAATTCCGGGTTGATGACAGCGCGCTGTTCCCTACCGCGCACTACCTCCATCAGTTGGCGAAACAGAGCCTGGAACAGCTGGCTTCTCGCTGATGCTTTGCTCCGCGCCGTGTTCACGGCGCGGATAATTCATGTCAATATCCGCTATATCTCAAGCTGCAAGTGCACTGGCTGCATGCGTTAACCCGAATCACTTCCGTGCTGTAAATTATTAAGGTGATATCCCTATTTTTATTTAAATAAAACAGTTAAATACCTTCAGTTTCTTGCTCACTACATCCTTTTTTAATATTCAATACTCGTTAAACGATATGTCATTGATCGTATCAATTGCTATTCAGAGAATGAACCAATAATACAATTTTATGCCGAAGGTAAGAAATCTGTATTAAAGGGAATCGAAATGAATAGTAAATTTACATTATTGTTCGCCACGCTTTTACTCTCTGGTTGTACGACGCAATGGGTGAAAAACAGCGCTAATGCTGAGGATTTCACTATCTCGAAAGGTGCCTGTGAAACGCTGAGTGAAGAAAAATTCCCGGTAAAAAATGAAGTGGCGCAGCGAACGAAATATACGTCCTACTATTTGCCGTGTGGAAAAAAGGACGACTGTAAAAATGAAAAATATATCAGCGGGCAACGACCAGAAATACAAAGTTATGTGATGGATGTTAATAGTGATAGCCGTCAGGCCCTTTTCAATCAGTGCATGAATTTGAGGGGATGGACATCGGAAACGAAATGGTTCCCATAAGGACGATAATTAAAATGAATCTGCGGATGAAAGTGATGGTGCTCGGGGGGATCTACGATCTGGCGACGCCATCACCTCAATCACCTCTCTTTGCCTGAAAAACTGCGCGCTAATCTGCAATTTCATCGGTATGCGTCGGGGCATTTTCCCTATCTTGACGAAAGATCGCTGCAACAGTTACATCAGGATCTGCGTGACTTTATTGCGGGATAGTTCAGCAGACTGTTGGAAAATGGCGACAGAATCCCTGTTTATATGTCTCCATTAGGAGACATATAAACATCTGAAATAAAACATAAAAAAATAATATTCACTATTGTGTCTCTATATGGAGACAGTCAGGGACATTTCTACCTGGTTCTTGCTATCCGTCAGGGGGAGGCATGCCAAATAGATAGATTTAAAAAAATTCATATTTTTCAATTTGTTGTTTGTTTTTCTTTTTTTATTTTTCATTGAACCAATAATTTGGCACGTTTCATGCAAATATAACCCTCGTAGATGCTCATTCCGCTTTCTATGTTTGCTTCGGCTTCATAACCCTGGGAATGACGCAGAGCCGTTTACAGGTGCCTATCGTCCACCTCCAGATGACGTTGTGGTTGGCAGTTTTGCTGCGTTTCACAACACCATCGGACTTTTCGGACATTACGTTGAGTGAGGCACTCTACTGTAGTCTTTTATGACCTGATCTTATTCAACGCTTGCCGTTTATTGGCAAGCGTTTTTTTTCGCCATTTTTAGGGCGTGAGGTCTTCGCCGTGGGTGGCGATGACCTTTTGATACCATGAAAATGATTTTTTCTTGTGGCGATCGCCGCTGCCAGAGAGGGTGTCATCGAGATCGACATAAATAAACCCGTAGCGCTTGGACATTTCGCCGGTCGACATACTGACCAGATCAATACAGCCCCAAGGGGTATAGCCCATCAGCGTCACACCGTCAGCAATGGCCTCTGCCATTGCCTCAATATGTTGGCGCAGATAATTGATGCGGTAATCGTCTGCCACGTAGAGGTTGCTGTCGGGTTTATCGATGGCCCCTAATCCGTTTTCGACCACAAACAGAGGTTTACCGTATCGGTCATAAAGCTGATTCAGCGCGATGCGCAGACCGGTCGGATCGATCTCCCATCCCCATTCGCTGGCCTCAAGAAACGGGTTGCGCGTTCCGCCCAGTAAATTGCCTTCGGTATCTTCGCCCTCTGCGTGGGTTTCATTCACGGTGGTCGACATGTAGTAGCTGAAACCGATGTAATCGACGGTATTATTCGCCAGCAGTTCAAGATCGCCGGGTTCGATCGCCAACGTAACGCCCAGTGAGTCCCACAACCGTTGCGCATAGTAGGGGTATTTGCCGTTGGCTTGCACATCGGCGCAATAAAAATTGAAGGACTGCGTGCGTTGCATGGCCGCCAACTGATTCACCGGGTTGCTGTCGTAGGCGTAGGTGGTGGCATAAATAATCATGCAGCCCATCTGGATATTTGGATTGACCTCGCGGGCAATTTTGGTTGCCAGACTGCTGGCGACAAACTGGTGATGCCATGCCTGAAATTTCGCCTGTGCGTCCCGGGCCCCCGTTTTGACAACGAGTCCTTGGCTCATGATCGGAAAATGCGCCGCACTGTTGATTTCATTGAAGGTCATCCAATAGTTGACCTTGTGTCCGAAACGCTCAAGCACCGTGCGAGAAAAACGCTCGAAAAATCCAACTAGCGCGCGGTTTTTCCAACCGCCATAGACGGTGGCCAGATGCAGCGGCAGTTCGTAGTGCGAAATCGTGATAACCGGTTCAATGCCATGGGCGAGGCAGGTATCAATTACCGCATCGTAGTGTGCCAGACCGGCTTCATTGGGCGTTTGCTCCACGCCATTAGGGTAGATACGGGTCCAGGCAATGGAAAAACGGTAACACTTGAAGCCCATTTCGGCGAACAGCGCGATATCTTCTTTGAAGCGGTGATAATGGTCGATGCCTTTGTGGTTTGGATAAGTATAACGCGCGGTATCCAGCGAAAAATCGAAGGATTCAGACGCGACGATGGCTAAGCGTGCTTTACCGCCTGGGAGGGTGTCCACAATCGACAGTCCCTTGCCTGCTTCATCGTATGCACCTTCCACCTGATTGGCGGCGGTCGCTCCGCCCCACAGAAATTCGGGAGGAAATCGTGTAGTCATGGAATTCTCCTTTTAGTATTTAAAATGAAACCGGTTTCATTTTATACCCGTCATACTTCAAGTTGCATGTGCGTTGGCTGCACTCGCTCACCCGAATCACTTACCTGAGTAAGCTCATCGGGGTTCACTCATTTGCCGCCTTCCTGCAACCCGAATTATTTAGGGTATATTGCGTAACGGTATAAAAGCGTGTCTGTTTCGCTGATTGTACTGATGGGATAGCGCCGCCCCTGACTGCGGGGCAGCGGAGAACGCGATTAAGACGGGGTTTGTAGTGTGAGTAACAGCCCTTCGCGACGCATCTGAGCTGCTTCTTCCGGCAGCCGCAGATGATCAAAAGCATCGGCGCGCCAGGCGTAATCAAAGGCATCCGGGCGCAGCGCCAGTGCGGCGGCAAACGCATCGCTGGCTTGCTGCCATTCCCCTTGTTTCAGCATCAACTGTCCCAGAGTACTGTGCAGCAACGCACTGTTGTCGTGCTGTTTTAGCAACTGGTGCAGGAGTTTTTCCAAAGAGGCCGGTTCGCCTGCGGCCAGACGTGGCATCAGCAGTACCAGACGTTCATCGTAATGACGTTTCAAACCGTCGATCACAATCTGCTGGGCGGTGTGGTGATCGTCACAGGCGATGAGGTGCTCCGCCATGGCCACTTGCAATGGCAAATCTTGCCGCACCTTGCGACTTTGTTCCTTCCACCACAGCTTCAGGCCTTCGCTGCCACCTTCTGCCATCGCTTGTTCCATCAGACCGAGTAGGGCGGATTGGCGCAATGCCTCCAACTCCTCCTCGGTACGGATCTGGGTTTTGCGCATGGCGGGCAGAATATCTAACAGTGCGCCGTAAGCGTGTGTGCGTTGGAACGCCAGTTCCGCTAACCGTAATACTTCGGGATGGCGCGGCGCGTATGCCAGCAAACGATCGACGCCATGGCGTGCGGCGTGATCCTCATTGCGAGCCAGTTGGATGCGCACGCGGGTGATGTCTACCGGCAACTGATCGGTGTCGGCCATTTCGGCCGCTCGCTCCAGATACTGCCGGGTGCGAAATTCATCACCGCGCTGCTGCGCGGCTTCGGCGGCTAGCAGATAGTTCACCACCGGTTGTTCGGCGTGATCCGCGTTACGCGTCAGCAGTTTTTCTACCTGAAGATAATCGCCTTCGGCCAGTTTAAGCAGGGCCGCTTTGGTCTGTTTTCTGGCGCGAGTGCGTTTACGGCCCAGAAACCAGCCGCGGGTGCGCGCGCCGGTGAGAAACATGCGACGCAACAGCCACTCCAACGCAAACAGGACGACCAACAGCAGCACCAGCATGATAACCAACCCGGTAACGCTGGTTTCGATGTTGTAGGTGTCCGTTTGCACCAGTACATAGCCCTGACGCCCTGCGAGCATCGGGCCAAGCACTACGCCAGCAATAAGGATCAGGAACAAGAACAGCACTTTCAGCATGATCAGCCCTCCTGTTGCTGCGCAGGCGATTGCGCCAGCAAATTACGCACTCGCGTTTGCATCAGTTTTTCCAGCAGCGGCTGGCTTTGCAGCGTAGTAGGTACATCCAGAGAGACGGGCTGCTGGCTTAAGCTGTCAACCTGTTCCAGAAAGGCTTTGGTGCCGGGATCGCTGGTATCAAAATAGGCGCGTACCCAGGTGGATACCGCTTCCAGCGACTGTTTGAACGTCTCGTTCTGATGACGCGGCACGGCCTGTGCGGCGGTCAGCAGACGCGCTCGGATATTTTCACGCAGGTAGAAATCCTGATTCGGTGCCAGCAGCGGTTCCGCATTGCTGTCACGCCGGCGAATGGTAATAAAATCGGACATGAAGTTGTGCCAGCTTTTACTCAGATTCTGTCGCCATTCGCTGAGTGTGGCTGAAAGCTCGCCGTCGGTTTCATCCATTGGCGCATCATCGTCCTGGGTGTTATCGGCCAGACGCAGGTTATCGACCTGATCGGTTAACTGATTCACCCGCAAAATAATGCCGTCGAAATCTACCTGACCGACTGACGCCAATGCGCTGATATCATTGGCAATGGCGCGACGCAGTTCAAGCAGGCTCGGATCGTTCATGTCAGCCAGACTGCCATCGGCGCTTTTCAGCAGTGCGCCCGCGGTCAGCACATCCTTATCACTCCACAGCTTGCGCCCGGCCAGTTTGACCAGAAAGTCCGCCTGTGCCAGCAGCCAGGTGCTGGTGTCGTGGTTGGAAAGGGCGGCCAGTTTCTGGCTGAGTTCGGTGGATTCCCGTGTCACCACGTTCAACTGGTTCGCCGTGCTGTCCTGCCACTGTTTTTGCTGCGCCAGCGCGGCCTGCCACGCCGTTTTATCCTGCTGATACTGTTGCTGTAGCGCCGCCAACTCGCCCTTCATTTGTGCCATGGACGCAGCGTTTTGTTTCTCCTGCTGCTGTCCGAGGTAGTACACGCCTGTGCTTAACAGCAGGGCGATAGCAATGGCAACGCCACCCAGCACGCGGCCCTGCCCCGCGCGGTCCCGGCGCGGTTCATCCGCAGGCGCGGCGTCGGGGGACGAAAACGTAGCATCAGGGCGTTCTGTCACCGTTTCCGATGGGGTTGAAGGGGTATGGTGTTCCGTCATAATGGGTCATCCCATGGTCTGGTTTGTTGTACGATTGGCCGCGCAGTCACGATAGCAGACGCACAAGCGCGTCGTTATCGGCATTGTCCGCGATAAGCACGTCACGCCAGCCAAGCTGGCGCGCTTCAAGCGCCAACCGTTCGCTAACAACGATAACCTGGCAGTGCAGCAGCCAGGATTCGCGATAATATTGTGGCACCAGCGCATACAGCTGATGCAGCATATCGCCGCTGGTAATCACCAGACGATCGATACCGAGTTGTTGCCAATGTCGGCTCTGTTCCGGTCCATCATAATAGACCGGACTGCGCTGATAACATTCACAATAACTGACCTGTGCGCCGCGTTCTGCGAGCGTTGTTGCCAGCAGTTCTCTGCCGCCATTACCTCGTAATAATAGCGCGTTTTTGCCACTAATATTTTGTAATTCTGGAAGTTGCAGCAGCATTTCGCTGGTTTCCCGCTCGGGCGGATAGGCAACGGCGTGAGAGGTGGCCTGATGCAGCGCCAGTGCAGTGGTGCGTCCGATGGCGTAATAGACCGGGGTTGCGGGCCAGGACACACCCGCTTGCATGAGTGTGGCAGCGGCATAGTGCACGGCGTGCTGCGACAGCGCGAACAGCATATCGCCCTCGCGCAGCGCCGCCAGTCGTGCTGACAGGGAAGGCAGTTCACTGCCGGGGGAAAAATCAATAAGCGGGCTGTGGCAAGCCGCGTGGCCGAGCTTACACAGCCGTTCCACCAGTGCCTCCCCCGCTGGTGACGGGCGGGTCACCAGAATGGTCATGATGAGCCTGCACTCTGATAAACGGCGTGCAGAATCGTGTCTGCGCCGTTGGCTAACAGCTCTTCAGCCAGATCGATGCCCATGCGTTCCGCCTCGCTGGCGGGGCCGATGCGCTCACCGCGAATCATTCTGCTGCCATCGGGTGCACCCACCAAGGCTCTTAGCCAGAGTTGTCCCGCATTGAGTTCAGCATAGCTGCCGATCGGGACTTGGCAGCCACCGTCGAGGCGAAGGTTCATGGCGCGTTCAGCAAGAACGCGGTAGGCGGTCTGTTCATGGTTGAGCGGTGCCAGCAGTTCGCGCACGCGGGCGTCATTTTCCCGGCATTCGATACCAATCGCACCCTGACCCACGGCGGGCAGTGACTCTTCCGGGGGGAGTGGCGTGCGAATGCGTTCTGACAGATTCAGGCGTGAAAGTCCGGCGACGGCCAAAATAATGGCGTCATAGTCGCCGTTGTCCAACTTGCCGAGGCGCGTTCCAACGTTACCGCGCAAATCCCGGATGATCAGATCGGGCCGGCGGGCGCGCAGCTGGCATTGGCGGCGCAGGCTGGAGGTACCGACGCAGCTTTCAAGCGGCAGATCGGCCACGCTGGCATACTGATTCGACACAAAGGCATCGCGCGGATCGTCACGCTCACAAATGGTATACAGGCCAAGGCCGTCGGGGAACGATACCGGCACATCCTTCATCGAGTGTACGGCGATATCCGCGCGGCCTTCCAGCAACGCGCGCTCCAGTTCTTTAACAAACAGTCCCTTGCCGCCCACTTTCGCCAGCGGCGTGTCCAGGATGATGTCGCCGCGCGTCACCATGGGAACCAGTTCAACCTGCAACGTGGGGTAGTAGTGCTGCAACTGCTGTTGCACATAATGTGCTTGCCACAGTGCCAGTGGGCTTTGTCGGGTGGCAATTCTAAGGGTGTTGTCTACCATGCTTAATACCGTTTTTATCATTTTGCGCCATCGTATCACTGCGGCGCTCAGGTGTCAGCGTTCCGGCGCTGAAGGTGCTGGGTAGCGACGGGAAGGTGCGTGTTTTCACCATGAGGTGGGGGTATCGCGGCGTAATCATGCCAGAGAGCGAGGGGCAATAAGAGAAAGTAAGCTAATCGTGGCTAACTTTCTTTAGTTTCTTTACGCTCAATGAGCAAGGTGTTAAATTGATCACGTTTCCAGCACTATCTTATCAGTCACTCCTCTAATTCTATTGCTGATGGGTTTGGAACACGGGGTTTTTTCTAGGCACTGGGATAATCAGGCGGACCGTCTTGTACTTCTACATCGAGACTTTGAAGCAGAGACTGGACGCGATCAACCAACTGCGAGTTGACCGCGCTCTGGAAGCAATGAAACCCGCTTTTCAGCAGGTTTATCGCCTTCTGCCCGTATTATTGCACCACCATCATCCGCTCATGCCGGGCTACCTTGAAGGTAAGGTGCCGCACGGTGTGTGCACTTTCACGCCTGATGAAAATCAACAGCGCTACATCGACAGCATTGAACTGCGCTGGGGGGAAATCCCCGCCATCAATTCGCAAGGTGAATTGCCGATCACCGGCGTTTATTCTATGGGTAGCACCTCGTCCATCGGTCAAAGTTGTTCTTCCGATCTGGATATCTGGGTGTGTCACCAATCTTGGTTAGACCACGAAGAGCACCAGCGTTTACAGCAGAAATGTACCCTGCTGGAGCAATGGGCGGCGGCGCAAGGGGTGGACGTCAGCTTCTTCCTGATTGACGAAAACCGTTTTCGTCACAATGAAAGTGGCAGCCTGGGCGGCGAAGATTGCGGTTCGACGCAGCATATCCTGTTACTGGACGAATTTTATCGCACCGCCGTGCGCATGGCCGGTAAACGCCTGCTGTGGCATATGGTGCCTGTTGAAGAAGAAGAGCATTACGATGAATATGTCCTGTCGCTCTATGCACAGGGTGCGCTTGCACCCAACGAGTGGCTGGATCTGGGCGGATTAAGTTCGCTCTCCGCGGAAGAGTATTTCGGTGCCAGCCTGTGGCAACTGTATAAAAGCATCGACTCCCCGTACAAAGCGGTATTGAAGACCCTGCTGCTTGAAGCTTATTCCTGGCAATACCCTGATACGCGTTTGCTGTCGATGGATATCAAAGCCCGGTTGCACAAAGGGGAGATCGTGGCGTTTGGGCTCGATCCCTATTGTATGATGCTGGATCGGGTGACCGAATACCTCACGCAAATTGAAGACCCGACGCGCCTCGATTTAGCGCGGCGTTGTTTTTATCTCAAAGTGTGCGAAAAACTGTCGCGTGAAAAAGCCTGCGTTGGCTGGCGGCGGCAGATCCTAAGCCAACTGGTGCAAGAGTGGGGCTGGAACAGCGAACACCTTGCCATGCTGGATAATCGCGCCAACTGGAAAATCGAGCGCGTGCGTGAAGCGCACAACGAATTGCTCGATGCGATGATGCAAACCTATCGCAACCTGATCCGCTTTGCGCGGCGCAACAACCTGAGCGTGAGCGCCAGCCCGCAGGATATCGGCGTATTGACGCGTAAGCTGTATGCCGCCTTTGAAGCGCTGCCGGGTAAAGTGACGCTGCTCAATCCGCAAATTTCGCCGGACCTGTCCGAAGCGGATCTGACCTTTATCTACGTTCCGGCGGGCCGTGCCAACCGCTCTGGCTGGTATCTGTACAATCAGGCACCGTCTATGGATGCCATCATCAGCCATCAGCCGCTGGAATATAACCGCTACCTGAACAAGCTGGTGGCGTGGGCCTATTTTAACGGGCTGCTGACGCCGAACACACGCTTGCACATCAAAGGCAGCGAGCAGATCGATATTGCTCGTTTGCGCGAATTGGTGGATGACGTCTCTTGCCACTTCCCGCTGCGTTTACCGGCACCCACGCCCAAGGCGTTGTACAGCCCGTGCGAAATTCGGCATCTGGCGATTATCGTCAATCTGGAGCACGACCCAACGGCGGCATTCCGCAATCAGGTGGTGCATTTTGATTTCCGCCATCTGGACGTATTCAGTTTCGGCGAGCAGCAGCAGTGTCTGGTGGGTAGCATTGACCTGCTGTACCGCAATTCGTGGAATGAAGTGCGCACCCTGCATTTCAACGGCGAACAGTCTGTGCTGGAAGCGCTGAAAACCATTTTGGGCAAAATGCATCAGGATGCGGCGCTGCCGGAATCGCTGGAAGTGTTCTGCTACAGCCAACACCTGCGCGGTTTGATTCGCACGCGTGTGCAGCAACTGGTGTCCGAGTGCATTGAATTGCGTCTGTCCAGCACTCGACAAGAGCCGGGCCGTTTCAAAGCGGTAAAAGTGGCAGGGCAGACGTGGGGTCTGTTCTTCGAACGCCTGAGCGTATCAGTGCAGAAGCTGGAAAATGCGGTGGAGTTCTACGGCGCGATTTCCAACAACAAACTGCAAGGGTTGCCCACACAGGTGGAGACCAACCATATCCACCTGCCCGCCGTCATCGACGGCGTGGCGAGCGAAGGGATCATCCAGTTCTTCTTTGAAGATATGCCCGAAGAGCAAGGCTTTAATATCTTTATTCTGGATGAATCGAACCGCGTTGAGGTTTATCACCACTGTGAAGGCAGCAAGGAAGAGCTGGTACGTGACGTGAGCCGTTTTTACTCTTCGTCCCATGACCGCTTTACCTACGGCTCCAGTTTTATCAATTTCAACCTGCCGCAGTTCTACCAGATTGTGCAGTTGGATGGACGGGCGCAGGTGATTCCTTTTCGCAGCACGACGCTATCTCATTTGAACCTATCGTCGGGCAAAGAAAGCGCGTCGCCCGCCATCAAACAGCGGTTGCACATGCTGTAACGCTCAGGTTGTCCTTGGTGGCAACAGAGCGTTTTCCTGAGCTAATCGAAAGAGACGTCCTCACCGGCCTGCGCACTGCATGCCTGCGCCAGCAGCGCAAAAAAAGATTCGCCGCTGCGATCGCAGATCCACTGTTCATCCCGGTAATTAAAGTGATAGCCACCCGCTTTGGTCGCCAACCATACCTGATGCAGTGGTTCCTGGCGGTTGATGACAATCTTGCTGCCGTTTTCGAAACTCAGTGTCATCACGCCGCCGTTGGTTTCGTAATCGATATCGGCATCGCCCTCGAAGTCGTCCAACGCTTCTTCGATCGTCAACATTAACGCATCCGCTAATTGATGAAACTCACTGTCGTTCATTTTCGATTCCTATTGCTTTTCATGATCCACCTGCGATTATAGAGAGCATGCATAGATGATTGACAGGTCTTAATGACATGAAGCAGGTATTTCGTTCATTTTCTCTGGCGCTGATGCTGCTGGGATTGGTGGGTTGCGGGCTAAAAGGGCCGCTTTATATGCCGAACGGTGAACCGACCAACGTTCCAGACGCACAGAAGAATACGCATCAAAAGCCGTCGATGCGTCCGTAACCGGCACGGTTGCATGTTAATCACGGATAACAGGTCACGATAGCAATTACCGCGCCCGGTTACATGAGCGGAGTCAGTATAATGCAGTTCGCTAAAATGCACGGTTTGGGCAATGATTTTATGGTTGTCGATGCCGTTACACAAAATGTCTATTTCTCGCCAGAGTTGATTCGCCGTTTGGCGGATCGCCATCGCGGGGTAGGGTTTGATCAATTGCTGGTGGTAGAGCCGCCCTACGATCCTGAGCTGGATTTTCACTACCGCATTTTCAATGCGGATGGCAGTGAAGTGGCCCAGTGCGGTAACGGCGCGCGCTGTTTCGCCCGTTTTGTGCGTATCAAAGGGCTGACCAACAAGCGCGATATTGCGGTGAGTACCCATACCGGGCGCATGGTGCTCAGCGTCACGGATGATGAGCTGGTGCGGGTGAACATGGGCGAGCCGGATTTTGAACCTCAGCGCGTGCCGTTTCGGGCCGCAAAGGCGGAGAAGACCTATATCCTGCGCGCCAACGATCATACGGTGCTGTGCGGCGTGGTCTCAATGGGCAATCCCCACTGTGTGATTCAGGTTGACGATGTTGATACGGCCAATGTGGAAACGCTAGGCCCGGTACTGGAAAGCCACGAGCGTTTTCCTGAGCGCGTCAACGTCGGGTTTATGCAGATTGTTGACCGTAGCCACATACGCCTGCGGGTCTACGAGCGTGGCGCGGGCGAAACGCAGGCCTGTGGCAGCGGTGCCTGTGCCGCCGTGGCGGTGGGCATTCAGCAAGGGCTATTGGCGGATGAAGTTCGCGTCTCGTTACCGGGGGGCGATCTGGATATCCATTGGAAAGGGGTCGGGCATCCGCTTTATATGACCGGTCCTGCCACCCATGTCTATGATGGATTTATTCATTTATGAAGCAGGTCGAGGAACAGGCAGAACGCCAGAGCGCACTGAGTGACGAACTGATTTTGCAGTTCCTGCAACAGAACCCTGATTTCTTTATCCGCAATGCGCGGCAGGTCGAGCAAATGCACATTCCGCACCCGGTGCGGGGCACGGTCTCGTTGGTTGAATGGCAGTTAGCGCGCCAGCGACACCAGATTGCGCAGTTGGAAGAAGAGATCACCTTGCTGATGGAGCAGGCGCGCGGCAACGAAGTGTTGTTCCGTCGTCTGCTGGAGTTACAGACTGACTTATCAGCGGCTACCGGTCTGCATGACTTGCTTGAACGCCTGCAACGCTGGACACGCCAACAAGGGTTGGTTGGCGCGGATATTCGCCTGTTCAGTGACAAATGGCGCATCAGTGCGCCTTCGCGCTTTACCCATCTGGCGCTGTCGCGTTCGTTGTTTGAACCGCTGCGCATACAACGTCTGCGTAACAGTAACCACTATCTTGGCAGCCTGAATGGGCCGGAACTGCTGTTACTGCTACCACAGGCACGGCAGGTGGGGTCCGTGGCGCTGTCGCTGTTGGGAAAAAACGACTCACTGGGCGTGGTGATTTTCAGCAGCCGCGACAGCCATCACTACCAAGACGGCATGGGTACCGTGCTGTTGCAACACCTAGCCAACCTGCTGCCGGATATGCTGGCGCGCTGGGTCGAACGGGTATGAACGACCCCGCGCTGCCTTCACCCCTGTTGACCTCGGTCGCCGCGTTTTTACGTTATTTAAAAGCGGAACGTCAACTCAGTCCGCTGACGCAGGAAAATTACTGCCGCCAGTTGGGCGCCATTACCGCCATGCTGGATGAAAGGGGCATCACTGATTGGCACATGCTGGATGCGGCGGGGGTGCGCTCAGTAGCCGCGCGCAGCAAACGCGGTGGGTTGCAAGCGGCAAGCCTGGCGCTGCGTCTTTCGGCACTGCGCAGTTTTCTTGATTGGCAGGTGGCGCAAGGGGCGTTAACTGCCAATCCAGCGCGCGGTATTTCTGCACCCAAAGCGGGCCGACATCTGCCGAAAAACATGGACGTGGATGAAGTAAACCGCCTGTTGGAAATCGATCTCAACGATCCGCTTGCGGTGCGCGATCGCGCTATGCTGGAAGTGATGTACGGTGCGGGCTTACGTTTGGCGGAACTGGTCGGCATGGAGTGTCGTCATGTCGATTTGGACGGCGGCGAAGTGTGGGTCGTGGGTAAAGGCAGCAAAGAGCGCAAGCTGCCGTTGGGACGCACAGCCGTGCACTGGCTGCGTGAGTGGCTGGAACGGCGCGAGCTGTTTGGCCCGGAAGATGATGCCATCTTCATTACCCGACAGGGCAAGCGCATTTCGATGCGCAATGTGCAAAAGCGCTTTGCCGAGTGGGGCGTCAAACAGGGTCTGAGCAGCCACGTTCATCCACATAAGCTACGCCACTCTTTTGCCACCCATATGCTGGAATCGAGTGGTGACCTGCGTGCAGTGCAGGAACTGCTGGGGCATGCCAATCTTTCTACCACGCAAATATATACCCATTTGGATTTTCAACATTTGGCAACGGTGTACGATGCTGCACATCCGCGTGCCAAACGAGGGAAGACATGATGCATTTTTACCGTCCACTGGCACCGATTGCCGCCATGACGTTTGATTTAGACGATACGCTGTACGATAACCGTGACGTGATTCAGCGCACTCAACTGGAATCGGTGCGCTTTCTACAAACCTTGCACCCTGCGCTGGGCGCGGTGCAATCGAGCGATTTACAGCGTATTCGCGACGCGCTGCGCGAGCAGGAGCCAGAGATATACCATGATGTCACGGAGTGGCGTCGGCGGGCGGTAGAGCAATTGTTGCTGGAGGCGGGGCTTGATGCACAGACGGCCAGCCACGGTGCCGCGCAGGCGATGGCGAACTTTGCTCACTGGCGCAGCCAGATTACCCCGACGCAAGAAACCCATGATACGTTGCACGCCTTATCCCAGCGCTGGCCGCTGGTGGCTATTACCAATGGCAATGCCGATCCCAGCCGCTTCGGGCTGGATCGCTACTTTCAGTTTATCTTGCGCGCCGGGCCGGACGGCCGTGCCAAACCCTTTGGTGATATGTATCATCGGGCGGCGCAGGCGCTGGGCGTGGCACCGGGGCAGATTCTGCATGTGGGTGACGACTTGACCACCGACGTGGCAGGCGCGGTGCGTAACGGCTTGCAAGCGTGCTGGATTAACCTGCATGCAGGCAACCTGATGAAAATTGACGACGCACGGTTATTGCCGCATGTGGAAATTTCACGGTTGGCATTGCTCACAACGCTGCTATAATTCTGCTAATTTAGCTGTATAAATCACCAGTGAAGTAAGTGCCCCTGGGGTTACTGCTTGTCTGTTAACGGATAACTGTACCGATGGACGTTTCTGAACTTCTTGATGGCCTGAACAATAAACAGCGCGATGTGGTTGCCGCGCCGCGTGGGAATCTTCTGGTACTGGCGGGCGCCGGAAGCGGCAAAACGCGGGTGCTGGTGCATCGTATCGCCTGGTTGACGTCCGTTGAGCAGTGCTCGCCCTATTCCATCATGGCGGTGACGTTTACCAACAAGGCGGCGGCGGAGATGCGCCACCGTATCGAGCATTTGATCGGCACCAGTCAGGGCGGCATGTGGATCGGTACTTTCCACGGTCTGGCGCACCGCCTGTTGCGTGCGCACCATCTCGATGCCGGTTTGCCGCAGGATTTTCAGATTCTGGACAGCGAGGATCAGTTGCGTCTGCTCAAGCGCTTGATTCGGGCGCTGAATCTGGATGATAAACAGTGGCCGGCGCGCCAGGCGATGTGGTACATCAACGGCAAGAAAGACGAAGGTCTGCGCCCGCAGCATATCGAAAGCTATGGCAATCCCGTTGAGCAGACCTGGCTCAAAGTGTATCAAGCCTATCAGGAAGCGTGCGATCGCGCCGGACTGGTCGATTTTGCCGAACTCCTGCTGCGCGCTCACGAACTGTGGCTGAACAAACCTCATATTCTCAGTCACTACCGCGAGCGCTTCACCAATATTTTGGTGGACGAATTTCAGGATACCAACCGTATTCAGTACGCTTGGATCCGCATGCTGGCGGGAGATACTGCCAGCGTGATGATCGTCGGTGATGACGATCAGTCAATTTATGGCTGGCGCGGGGCGCAGGTGGAAAACATCCAGCTGTTTTTAAATGACTTCCCCAAAGCCGAAACCATTCGTCTGGAGCAGAACTATCGCTCTACCGGCAATATTCTTACTGCGGCTAATGCGCTGATTGCGCACAACGGCGGGCGGTTGGGTAAAAACCTGTGGACGGACGATGCGCAGGGGGACCCGATCTCTCTGTACTGTGCGTTTAACGAGCTGGATGAAGCCCGTTTTGTGGTGAATCGCATCAAGGTGTGGCAGGAAAATGGCGGCGCACTCAAGGAAAACGCCATCCTGTATCGCAGCAACGCCCAATCGCGCGTGCTGGAAGAGGCCTTGTTGCAACAGAACATGCCGTACCGGATTTATGGCGGCATGCGCTTCTTCGAGCGTCAGGAAATCAAAGATGCGCTCGCCTATTTGCGCCTGATTGCCAACCGCAATGATGATGCCGCCTTCGAGCGCGTGGTAAATACCCCAACGCGCGGTATCGGCGATCGTACCCTGGACGTGGTGCGTCAGACCGCGCGCGATCGGCAGGTGACGCTGTGGCAATCCAGCCGCGTGCTGTTGCAGGAAAAAGCGCTGGCGGGGCGTGCTGCTTCTGCGTTACAGCGCTTCCTTGAGTTGGTGGAAGCGCTGGCCTATGAAACCGCCGATTTGCCGTTGCACGTGCAGACCGACCGCGCCATCAAAGATTCCGGCCTGTGGCAGATGTACGAGCAGGAAAACGGTGAGAAAGGGCAAGCGCGGGTAGAAAACCTGGAAGAATTGGTGACGGCAACGCGTCAGTTCAGCTATCAGGAAGAGGATATGGACCTGATGCCGTTGCAGGCATTTCTCTCTCACGCGGCATTGGAGGCGGGGGAAGGGCAGGCTGATGCTTATCAGGATGCGGTACAACTGATGACGCTGCACTCCGCGAAAGGGCTGGAGTTTCCTCAGGTGTTTATCGTCGGCATGGAAGAGGGCATGTTCCCGAGCCAGATGTCGCTGGATGAGGGTGGGCGTCTCGAAGAAGAGCGCCGTTTGGCCTATGTTGGCGTGACGCGCGCCATGCAGAAGCTCACCCTGACCTATGCTGAAAGCCGACGGCTGTACGGCAAGGAGACCTATCATCGCCCATCGCGTTTTGTGGGTGAACTGCCTGTCGAGTGCGTGGAGGAAGTGCGTCTGCGTGCCAGCGTGTCTCGTCCCGTCAATCACCAGCGCTTGGGTACGCCGATTAGCCAAAGTGACAGTGGCTATGCGTTGGGCCAGCGGGTGCGCCACGACAAATTTGGCGAAGGGACCATCATCAATCTGGAAGGCAGCGGTGAGCATTGCCGTTTACAGGTCGCTTTTCAGGGACAAGGTATCAAGTGGCTGGTCGCCGCCTATGCGCGGTTGGAGACGGTATAACACGGGCATCAACGCTGTCGCGTTTTACAGAAAAGGAGATCAACCGGGATGACGTTAGACGAAATAATCACCGCCCTGCGTGGCAAGAAATGGGTCGACCTGACGCACAGCGTAACAGAATCAATCCCTATCTTTAGCGCGTTTCCCGGTGTGCAGCGCAACACGCTGTATACGGTTGAGCAGGATGGTTTTTTTGCCCAACAGCTCACCTTTGTAACCCAAACGGGCACGCACATTGATGCCCCTGCGCATTTTTCTTTGGGCAAACGCTGTCTGGAGGGCCTTGCCAACAAGGAACTGTTGCTGCCGTTACGCGTGATCCACAGGCAGGAGGCGGTGGATCAGGATGCCGACTACCGTCTTAGCGTGCAGGACATTGTGGATTTCGAGCAACAATACGGTGAGATCCCTGCGGGTTGCTTTGTGGCGTTTGCCAGCGGTTGGAGCACGCGCTGGCCGGATTCGCAGGCTTTTGCCAACAACGATGCCGAAGGTAATAGCCACACGCCGGGCTGGTCCATCGAGGCATTGCGCTTTTTGTTTGAACAGCGCCAGATTGCCGCCGTCGGCCATGAAACGCTGGACACGGATGCCGCCGTGGATTTTCGTCGCAACAATGGGCTGATTGGCGAATTCTATGTGCTCGATCGCGATGCCTGGCAGGTCGAGGTGATGAACAACCTGGATCAGGTGCCTGCGGTCGGGGCGTATCTTCAGGTCAGCTTTCCCAATTTTGCCGGTGCGCCGGGCTTTCCGGTACGGGCGATTGCCTATTTGCCTGACGACGAGTGCTAAACGGCATGGCGGCGGCGTGGGAAAGCCCCTTCGCCGCACCGGCTTATCGTTTGACGCAGAATTGAACAATTCGTGCATCTTTTAACTGTCACAGTTTAAAAGTTGACAGGCTTTTTCATCTCGGCGTAACATGCGCCCATCATTATTCCCGGAGGGCCCCGCCTTGGACACACCCAGTCGATACTGGCTCATTAATCAATTGATTACTAACCATTTCTAAGGCTTCCCGCTGTTGTATCGGTAGCCCTGGTGGTTATCGGTGATGTTGTATCCCTCCGTCATCAAATTGAGTCAGCACCGTCGATTCGAAACCTGTTGGTGCCTTGTCATCACCGTTTCTGTGCTTCAACGCGTCCGTCTTTCTCTGTTATCGCACTAGGAGCACATGGCCTATGCTGAGCGCATTTAAACTGGATAACTGCCGTTTATCCCGTCTGGAACTGGACGACACCGATGATATCGCCGCCTCCGTGTGGGTGGATTTGGTCGAGCCTGAAGATGAAGAGCGTGAGCTGGTGCAAAGCCGGTTGGGGCAGAGCCTGGCAACACGCCCTGAACTGGAAGATATCGAAGCATCGGCTCGTTTCTTCGAAGACGAAGACGGCCTGCATATCCACTCCTTTTTCTTCTTCGAAGACGCGGACGATCACGCTGGAAACTCCACCGTGGCATTCACCATTCGCGATGGGCGTTTGTATACGCTGCGTGAGCGCGAGTTACCGGCCTTTCGTCTGTATCGGATGCGTGCGCGCAATCAGACGCTGGTAGACGGTAACGCCTACGAACTGTTGCTCGATCTGTTTGAAACCAAGATTGAACAGCTGGCCGATGAAATCGAAAACATCTATAGCGATCTGGAATCGCTCAGCCGTGTCATCATGGAAGGGCGTCAGGGCGAAGAGTACGACGAGGCGCTTTCGACGTTGGCGGAATTAGAGGACGTGGGTTGGAAGGTGCGCCTGTGTTTGATGGATACCCAGCGTGCGTTGAATTTTCTGGTGCGCCGCGCGCGCTTGCCGAGCGGGCAACTGGAACAGGCGCGCGAGATCCTGCGCGATATCGAATCCCTGTTGCCGCACAATGAATCCCTGTTTCAGAAGGTCAACTTCCTGATGCAGGCGGCGATGGGCTTTATCAATATTGAGCAGAGCCGTATTATCAAGATCTTCTCGGTGGTTTCCGTGGTGTTCCTGCCGCCGACGCTGGTGGCGTCCAGCTACGGGATGAACTTTGAGTTTATGCCGGAACTGCACTGGTCGTTTGGTTATCCGGGGGCTATCGTGCTGATGATCCTGGCTGGATTGGCTCCGTACCTCTACTTCAAGCGCAAAAACTGGCTGTAACCCTAGCACTGTGCTTCCCGGCGTACGCCGGGAACGTGCCCATTTTCGGCTTCTACGATCATTTACATATTCACCTGCCCCTCCTTCTGTTTAGAATGAAACCTCTACAGGTTTTGTCATATCAGGTTGTCGCTATGGGAAGGGTTTCGCCCTTGGCGCAGTGGGGAGTGCTGCTGGTTGCTTCTCTGCTGCTGGGGTTGGTATTGCAGTGGTTCCATGTTCCGGCCGCGTTTCTGTTAGGGCCGATGATGGTCGGTGTTGTCATGGGTCTGAAAGGGGCGACGATCCGCATGCCTCCTGCGTATTTTTGGGCCGCTAATGCCATCCTTGGCTGTCTGGTGGCGCAGAGCCTTTCCCTGTCTATCTTGAGTCCGCTGTTGCAGGAATGGCCGCTCGTGTTGGGCATTCTGGTGGCGACCCTTGCCGCCAGCGGCTTTTCGGGTTGGTTGCTGGTCAAATTCAGCGCCTTGCCCGGCACCACCGGGGCTTGGGGCGCGTCGCCGGGTGGTGCTTCGGCCATGGTCGCTATGTCGAGCGAATTTGGTGCCGATGTGCGTCTGGTGGCGTTTATGCAATACCTGCGTGTGCTGATGGTGACGGCGGCGGCCGCCTTTGTGGCGCGTTTGAGCCTTGGCGAAACGGCAGCGCATAACACCGCCGCGCTGATCTGGTTTCCTGTTCTCGACTGGCGTTTTTTTGCCACTCTCGGTGTGGCATGCTGCGGCGTGTTGCTGGGGCGCTGGCTGCGCCTGCCGTCCGGCGCACTGCTGGGGCCGATGATCCTCGGTGCCGCGTTACACTCGACGGGCACGCTGACGCTGCAAACACCAGAGTGGATACTGTCATTAGCTTATGCATTTATCGGTTGGAGTGTAGGCTTAAGCTTTACCCGCCCGATCTTCCTGCTGGCGATTCGCACCTTGCCGCAGATGATGGCCTGTATCATCGGTCTGATGGTGTTGTGCGGAGGGATGGCTTACGGTGTAACGCTGTTGCTACCGGTGGATATGCTTACCGCCTATCTGGCGACCAGCCCCGGCGGGCTGGACTCCATTGCCGTTATCGCGGCGGGCAGTAACGTTGACATGGCGTTTGTGATTGCGATGCAAACGCTGCGGCTGTTTTCGACGTTGCTGTTTAGCCCCGTGTTGTCACGTTACATCTCACGCCACACGGCGCTGAACGCGACGTAATTTCTGTTGGGCGATGAGGGCGTCAATGATAAACAGCGCCAGCGCCGCCCAGATAAAGCCAAAGGCCACCATTTTATCGCTGCCGAGCGGTTCGCCATACAGCGTGACGGCGATAATAAACATCAGCGTTGGGCCGAGGTACTGGAAGAACCCAAGCGTAGACAAGCGCATTCTCACCGCAGCGGCGGTGAAAAACAGCAGCGGCACGGTGGTCACGATGCCTGCGCTGACCAACAGCAGATTGAGCGTGGTATTGTTATTGCCAAGGTGGCTGCTCGGGGTATCGGCGATAAAAAACAGATAGATAATTGCCGCAGGCAGCAGCCACAGGGTTTCAATCAGCATGCCGGTCTGACCGTCGACGCCGAGTTTCTTGCGCAACAGGCCATAGATCGCGAAGCTAAAGGCCAGCGCCAGCGCAATCACCGGCACTGAACCAAACTGCCAGAGCTGAATCAACACGCCGCTGAACGCCAACAGTACCGCACACCATTGCAGGCGGCGAAAACGCTCGCCGAGAAAAATCATTCCCAGCATCACGTTAACCAGTGGGTTGATAAAATAGCCCAGGCTGGCTTCCAGAATGTGATTATGGTTTACCGCCCAAATGTAGAGCAGCCAGTTGCCGCCCACTAGCACGGCGGTCAGTGCCAGCATCAGCAGCGTTTTGGGGGATCCCATGACGTGCTGTACCTGACGCCATTTGCGGCTGACGCTCACCAAAACCAGCATGAAGAGAAACGACCAGATAATCCGGTGTGTAAGAATTTCTGTGGCAGGCACCGCGCCAATCAGCTTGAAATAGACGGGTGCGATGCCCCAAATGAAATAGGCACCAAGGGCGAATAACACACCCTGGCGTGATTGCTGTTCATTCATGTGGAAGGCTTACTCAACGGACTGAAGAGGGAGTACTGTACGCGAAACCGCAGTGACTTTCATCTTCTCCTCCCGTTTTGGTGCTTCGTTTCGGTAAATGCTGATTTCTCGTTGTTATATATCGTAATCCTGCGAATCATTCGCCGTTATCCGACGATATAGGTGGCGGTAGCGGTGGCGATATGCACCTGTGCCTCGTTGTGCAACTCGGCGCGTGCCACGGCAATTTTATTGCCGCCACGCAGCAGCGTGCTGGTCAGCGTAAAGTGCTCGCCGCGGCCCGGACGCAGATAGTCCACACGCAGATCGATGGTGCCCATGCGTGCCAGTCGCTGGTGAAATTCCTGAACGCTGATGCCGTTGTGCCGTAACAGCGCGCTGCCGACGCAAACCAGCCCAGCGGCCACATCCAGCCCAGCGGCAATCACACCGCCGTGGAGAATTTTTTGCAACGCATTGCCCACCAACCGTTCCTGACGATCAAACACCAAGATGGCATGGTCGGCTTCAAACTCACGCAGTTCAAGCCCCAGCTCCCGATTGAAGGGCATCTGGTAGATGAAAATATCGCTGACGCGCTGGCGCACGCTCTCCTGCGGCAGCATGGCATCAGGGGGAAGTGTGTCATCCTGCTGGACAAGCGGTAGTGACATAGCGGGCGGCCCTCAGTAACGTTCGGAACAGAGAATAAGGATAGTTTAACGTTAAATTTTTGTTTGTTTTATGAGGCGTTTCTGTTTCTTTTAAGAAAAGCATGAATAAGTAGGAAGTGGATGATTCAAGTACAGATTATGTAGCTAGAATAATAACGAGCAGGTATATCATTTTTCCTTACGTTCATGTTGGTCGGAGATACCGTATGCGCAAAATTGCGGGCGTAGTGGCGCTCTTGTTGGCGGCACAAGTTCAGGCAGAAGAAGCGAAAGTTCAGGTTATACACGACAATCCCGCAGTGCGTGGCAGCATTATTGCGGCGTTGCTACAAGACCATGATAGCCCCTTTATCCTTTACCCTTATGAAAGCAACTATCTGCTTTATACCTACACCACCAACATCAATAAGCAAGCGATCGCCAGTTACGACTGGGCCAAGGAAGCGCGTAAAGATGAAGTGAATTTCCAGTTGAGTCTGGCCTTCCCCATCTGGCGCGGCATCATGGGCGACAATTCATTGTTGGGAGTTTCTTATACCCAGCAATCTTGGTGGCAGATGTCAAATGCCGATGAATCCTCACCGTTTCGTGAAACCAACTATGAACCGCAGGTATTTCTTGGCTGGGCAACGGATTACAGCCTGGGCGGATGGACATTGCGCGATGTGGAAGTGGGGCTGAATCACCAGTCCAACGGCAAGGCCGATCCAACCTCGCGCAGTTGGGATCGCGCCTATATGCGCCTGATGGCGCAAAACGGTAACTGGAAGGTGGATCTCAAACCTTGGTTCCTGATCCCGGATCGCAAGGATGACAACCCGGATATCACCAAATATCTGGGGTATTATCGGGTTCGTGTCGGTTACGTCTGGGGTGACAGCATTTTCAGCGTAGCAGGGCATTACAACTGGAACAGCGGTTACGGTAATGCAGAGCTGGGGTGGAGTTACCCGATAACCAAGCATGTGCGCTTCTATACCAAGGTGTTTAGCGGCTACGGCGAGTCAATGATCGACTATAACCATCGGCAGACGCGTTACGGTGTCGGTGTGATGCTGAACGATATCTTTTGAGGCGCGTTTTCAGAAACAATAATTCTCGTGGTCAAAAGATTGCAGTTTTTATCACAGGCGCTGAAAATAGCGCCTGTTTGATTTTATCGGCCACGGGCTGATGTGATGCAAAGAGGATCGGGGAACGCGTGTCTACGGCGGAAGTGTTAAATAAGGAAGCGTTAGCGGCTCAGGTTCTGCGCGATACGTTCGGTTACCAGCAATTCCGTCCCGGTCAGGATGCGGTCATTCAGGCGGCGGTCAACGGTCAGGATTGTCTGGTGATCATGCCGACCGGGGGCGGGAAATCGCTGTGCTACCAGATCCCCGCATTGGTGCTGGATGGCCTGACGCTGGTGGTGTCTCCGCTGATCTCTTTGATGAAAGACCAGGTGGATCAGCTTCTTGCCTACGGTGTGACGGCAGCCTGCCTGAATTCGACCCAAACGCGTGAGCAGCAGTGGGACGTGATGACCCGCTGTCGCAGCGGAGACATCAAGCTGCTGTATATTGCGCCAGAGCGTTTAACCACGGACAGCTTCTTTGACCAGTTAATACAGTGGAATCCGGCGCTGATTGCCATCGACGAAGCGCACTGTATCTCTCAGTGGGGGCATGATTTCCGCCCAGAATACCGCGCCCTTGGACAAATCAAGCAGCGTTTCCCCTCGCTGCCAGTGGTTGCCTTGACGGCCACCGCCGACGACGCGACGCGCAGTGATATTGTGCGCCTGCTCGATCTGCGCGAGCCGCATATTCATCTGAGCAGCTTCGACAGGCCCAATATCCGCTACACGCTGGTGGAGAAATTCAAACCGCTCGATCAACTGTGGATGTTTGTGCAGGGCCAGCGCGGTAAAAGCGGCATTATTTACTGTAACAGCCGGGCGAAGGTTGAGGATATCAGCGCGCGTTTGCAAAACCGTGGTCTCAGCGTGGCGGCCTATCATGCCGGTTTGGACAACGAACGGCGCGCGCAGGTACAAGAAGCGTTCCTGCGTGACGATTTGCAGGTGGTGGTAGCTACCGTCGCCTTTGGTATGGGTATCAACAAGCCCAACGTGCGCTTTGTGGTGCACTTTGATATTCCGCGCACCATCGAGTCCTACTATCAGGAGACCGGGCGTGCTGGGCGTGATGGCCTGCCTGCTGAAGCGGCGCTGTTTTACGATCCGGCGGACATGGCGTGGTTGCGACGTTGCCTGGAGGAAAAACCGCCCGGCCCGCAGCAAGAAATTGAACGACACAAGTTGAACGCGATGGGAGCGTTCGCGGAGGCGCAAACCTGTCGTCGTCTGGTGCTGCTTAACTATTTTGGTGAGGGGCGGCATGCCCCTTGCGGTAACTGTGATATCTGCCTCGATCCGCCTAAGCGCTATGATGGCCTGGTGGATGCGCAAAAGGCGCTCTCCTGCGTCTATCGGGTGGGGCAGCGCTTCGGCCTGGGCTATGTGGTGGAAGTGCTGCGCGGTGCCAATAACCAGCGTATTCGCGAATGGGGGCACGACAAGCTGCCGGTGTATGGCATTGGCCGTGAGCAATCCCACGAGCATTGGGTCAGCGTGCTGCGTCAACTGATTCACTTGGGGTTCCTCACGCAAAATATTGCCTTGCACTCCGCGGTACAACTCACCGAATCGGCTCGTCCGGTGCTGCGCGGTGAGATACCGTTGCAGTTGGCGGTGCCGCGCGTGGTTAACCTGAAGCCGAAAGCGAACCAGAAATCGTACACCGGGCTTTACGATCGCAAGCTGTTTGCCAAACTGCGCAAATTACGCAAAGCCATTGCTGATGAGGGCGATATTCCGCCTTATGTGGTGTTCAGTGATGCCACGCTGCTGGAAATGGCCGATCGCTTGCCAGTGACGGCCAGCGAATTGTTGACGATTAACGGCGTCGGGCAGCGTAAACTGGAGCGATTCGGTACACCCTTTATGTCGCTGATCCGTGAGCATCTGGACGACGGTGACGATGTGCGCTGATCGGCCTTGAACTTTTAGACTCTGTGGTAAAAAAGGAAAATATCATGATGTTGTTTTTGACCGTGGCGATGGTGCACTTTGTGGCATTGATGAGCCCGGGGCCGGATTTCTTTTTTGTTTCCCAGACGGCGGCAAGTCGCTCGCGCAAAGAAGCTATGATGGGCGTGCTGGGGATTTCTCTGGGTGTCATGGTGTGGGCGGCCATTGCGTTGATGGGGTTGCACCTGTTACTGCAAAAAATGGCATGGTTGCACGATGCCATTACCATTGGCGGTGGATTGTATCTGTGCTGGATGGGCTGGCATATGTTGCGCGCAGCGCGTCGCAAAGGGGAACAGCAAACGGTTGAAACTGTAGAATTGCCGTCGAAAGGGAAAACCTTTATGCGCGGTCTGCTGACCAACCTGGCTAACCCGAAAGCGCTGATCTATTTCGGCAGCGTGTTCTCCCTGTTTGTGGGCGACAGCGTTGGCACCGGTGAGCGCTGGGGACTGTTTGCCTTGATCTCACTGGAAACATTGCTGTGGTTTAGCCTGGTGGCGATGGTGTTTGCCTTGCCGGCGATGCGTCGCGGCTATCAGCGTTTGGCTAAATGGATCGATGGTCTGGCAGGGGTGCTGTTTACTGGCTTTGGGCTGCATCTGATTATTTCGCGCTAAGCGAGCGTGGCGTAGCATTCCCGCTTTTTATTCTCGCCGCCGGTTGGCGGCGAGTGACCGATTACACCTTACGCGCCGTTGCCAGTAGCGCGCCGACCAGCATAAATAATGAGCCAAACAGCCGATTGAGCAGGCGGATTTGGCGCGGCCCTTTCAGCCATACCGCAATGCGGGTGGCGAGCGTGGCGTAACCGATCATCACCACGATATCGACGGCTACGGTGGTCACCCCTAAAATCAGATACTGAGCGACCTGCGGCTGGTGCGGCACGATAAACTGTGGGAACAGCGCCGCCAGAAAAACGATGCTTTTCGGGTTGGTCAGGTTGACCAGAACGGCACGACGAAACAGCTGGCGGCGTGGTAGGGTGCCCGCCAGCGCATGCAGATCGAGTGAGCCCGCAGCGCGCCACTGTTGGATGCCGAGCCAGATCAGATAAGCGGCACCGAGCCATTTCAGAATGTCAAAAGCCAGCAGCGATTGCGATAGCAGCGCACCAAGGCCGATACCCACCAAGACGATATGGATAGCCAGCCCGAGTTGCAGCCCGGCGATGGATGCCGCGGCACCGCGATAGCCGTGACTGATGGCGGTGCTCATGGTGTTAATCGCCCCGGACCCCGGAGAAAGGCTGAGAATCAGCGTTGTGAGAAGATAGGTTAACCACCAGTCGAGGGTCATAGCTGCTTCCTGATTGCATGTTGTTGCATTGGTATGGTTTGCGATCGCCGCAACGGATAATGAAGGCGTTACCGATGCGTTACGTGGTTAAACATTGCGACCGAATGTGCCACAATACGCCATTGCTGATTGTTGTGCCAGCGATCACAAAACTCTCTGGTAGTCCCCGCGTGGCAGGGGGCTAGCGCGGTGCCGTGCAGCAAGGAGAAACGTGATGTCACCCGAAATTTCCAGCCTATTATTAAGAGAAAAACAGTTTTCTGCCTTTGTCACCGGGGCGCTGTTGGATTTCTGGCGTCAGCGCGAAGAGGGGGAATTTCCCGGCGTTGACGGTGTGCCGATCCGCTTTGTGCGATTTACCGCGCCACAGCACACGCGTTTGGTGGTGGTGTTTCCCGGCCGTATCGAAAGCTATGTAAAGTATGGTGAAGTCGCCTACGATTTGTTCCAGGCGGGTTATGATGTGCTGATCATGGATCATCGCGGCCAAGGGCGCTCCGGGCGAATGCTGGAAGACGGTAATCGTGGCCATGTGGTACGCTTTGGTGACTATGTCGACGACGTTGAGCAATTCTGGTTGCACCACGTGGATGCGGTGAAAACGGCCGATCCCTTGCGCTACCAGCGCTGTTTTGCGCTCGCCCACTCGATGGGCGGCGCGATCCTGGGGCATTTTTTGGCACGTCGGCCGGATGCATTTGATGCCGTGGCGCTGTGCGCGCCCATGTGTGGCATTAAATTGCCGATGCCGGGCTGGCTGGCCTCACGCATTGTTGCCTGGGCGGAACTGCACCCGCGCATTCGCGATTATTATGCTATCGGCACCGGACAATGGCGCCCGCTGCCCTATTTGATCAACGTATTAACGCACAGCCGTGAGCGTTATCGCCGCAGCGTGAGTGCCTATGCCGATGAACCCGGCCTGCGCGTTGGTGGCCCGACCTATCATTGGATGCGGGAATCGATGGCCGCCGGGCGTGAACTGATGGCATTGGCGGCACACATTACCACCCCCTTGCTGTTGCTCCAGGCGCAGGAAGATATCGTGGTGGATAATCACAGTCAGGATGCGTTCTGTCAGGCGTTGGCTGAGGCCGGACACCCCTGCGTGGGCGGCACTCCGGTGGTGATTGCGGGTGCCCGCCATGAACTGTTATTCGAAGAAGATGGGATTCGATCGCAGGTGTTTACTCATATTTTCAACCATTTTGCACAATATCCGTAAATGTTGCGGCCAACGCCGCGCCATTTCCCTTAGAGGTGAGAGTTCACTGTTATGTATCACGTCGTTGCTTCCGATTTAGACGGCACGCTGCTGTCGCCAGACCACACGCTGTCTCCATTCGCCAAAGAGACCCTGAAACTGCTGACCGCACAGGGCATCCACTTTGTGTTTGCCACCGGGCGGCATCATCTGGATGTCGCGCAGATTCGTGACGGGCTGGGCATCAGCGCCTTTATGATCACCTCTAACGGCGCACGCGTGCACAACACTCAAGGGGAGCTTATCTTCAGTCACAATCTGGATCAGGATATTGCACACGATCTTTACGGCATGGTGTACAGCAACCCGGAGATGCTGACGCACGTCTACCGCGGCGATGAATGGTTTATGAGTCGCTCTCGTCCGGAAGAGGAACGCTTTTTCCAGGAGTCGGTATTTAAATACAAACTGTTTGAACCGGGTCTGCTCGGCACCGACGGCGTGAGCAAAGTGTTCTTCACCTGTGACAGCCATGAGAAGCTGCTGCCATTGGAAGAGGCGATCAATGCGCGCTGGGGCGATCGGGTTAACGTGAGCTTTTCCACACTGAGTTGTCTGGAGGTGATGGCGGGGGGCGTGTCCAAAGGTCATGCGTTGGAGCAAGTCGCCAAACTGATGGGCCATACCCTGACATCGTGCATTGCGTTTGGCGATGGCATGAACGATTTCGAAATGCTGTCGATGGCGGGCAAAGGGTACATTATGCGCAACGCGCATCAGCGCCTGAAAGATTTACTGCCGCAGTTGGAAGTCATTGGTAGCAATGCGGACGATGCGGTAGCGCACGCGCTGCGTCGTTTGTTTCTCTCGGTGGTGTGAGGGGGTTGCTGGCGGCCAAGGCCGCCAGCAGACAGCTGAAGCGTTCCGCGATTACGCGCGTTTCTCCATTTCTGCCTTATGTTTCTTTTCATTAACCATGACAATAAACAGCAGCAGCACCGCGATGACGCTGCCGCCGATCATCACCATAAAGCCGCCGTCCCAACCGAAAAAGTCAACGGTGTAGCCAACAATGGCGCTGGCCGCAACGGAGCCGCCGAGGTAACCGAACAGGCCGGTAAAGCCTGCCGCTGTGCCCGCCGCTTTTTTCGGTGCCAGTTCCAGCGCGTGCAAGCCGATCAGCATGACAGGGCCGTAGATCAGGAAGCCGATAACGATCATGCAGGCCATATCGATGCCAGGGTTGCCGGCAGGGTTCAGCCAGTAAACCACGGTCGCGATGGTGACCAGTGTCATAAAGAACACCCCAGTGGCACCACGATTGCCCTTGAACACCTTGTCAGACATCCAACCGCACAGCAGCGTGCCGGGGATCCCCGCATATTCGTACAGGAAGTATGCCCAGGAGGATTTATCCAGCGCGAAGTGCTTCACTTCTTTCAGGTAGGTCGGTGACCAGTCGAGAATACCGTAACGCAGCAGGTAGACGAACACGTTAGCGATGGCGATATACCACAGCAGTTTGTTCGGGAACACATACTGCATGAAGATCTCTTTTGCCGTCAGTTCCTTCTCTGAGGTTTCGGTGTAATCCGCAGGATAGTCATTTTTGTATTCTTCAATCGGCGGCAGGCCGCAGGATTGCGGGGTGTCGCGCATCATCACGAAGGCGAACACCGCAATCAGGATCGCGCCAAACGCTGGCATGTAGAGTGCCGCTCTCCAGTCATGGAACCAGGCCATCCCCAGCAGGAACAGCAGCGGTGGGATCCCGCCCCCCACGTTGTGAGCACAGTTCCAGACAGAAACAATACCGCCGCGCTCTTTCTGCGACCACCAGTGCACCATGGTACGTCCGCACGGTGGCCACCCCATACCCTGGAACCAGCCGCACAGGAACAGCAGCACAAACATGATGGCGATGCTCGATGTTGCCCAAGGCACGAAGCCCATAAACAGCATCACAGCCGCCGCCAGAATCAACCCCGCGGGCAAGAATACGCGCGGGTTGGAACGGTCGGAGATGGAGCCCATGATAAATTTGGAAAAACCATAGGCGATAGAAATCCCTGATAACGCAAAGCCAAGGTCACCGCGAGAGAACCCTTGTTCAATCAGGTACGGCATGGCTAATGCGAAATTTTTTCTTACCAGATAGTAAGCGGCATAACCGAAAAAGATCCCAAAAAAAATCTGCCAGCGCAGACGACGGTATAACGGATCGACCCGATCGTCGCTCACTCTGGGCTGGTGCTGGGCGGGTTTAAAAATACTCAGCATAACGTTCTCCAATACGCTTAAAAGCGATAATTATTTTGTATTAAATCGCGCGTATGGTAGCGAAATGGCGCAGGGTTTCAATGTGAGCCACCGCTAAAACGTTACATTTTTATGACGGTCGTTCAATTATTGTGCTTTGCTTAACAAAATCCCCCCTATAGACACCCTTTTGGGTGTGACTTTTATCGCGAAACGGCTACATACTCGGTTCGTTATTTTCGTTTTTTGCTCGAATTTGCTCTTTATCAATCATTTTTTTTCTTTTCTGTGTCTGAATACCCTTAATGAAGATCCGGAAAGGTGACACCATCATGGAAAACAGCACAGCCTACCGCGAAACCGACGTTATCGTGATTGGCGGCGGCGCGACTGGCGCGGGAACCTTGCGCGACCTGGCACTCAGGGGACTGCGTTGCCTGCTGCTGGAGCGCTTTGACATCGCGACAGGCGCCACCGGGCGTAACCACGGGTTGCTGCACAGCGGTTCGCGCTATGCGGTAACTGACAGTGAATCCGCGCGCGAATGTATTGAAGAAAACCAGATTTTACGCCGCATTGCCCGGCACTGCGTGGAACCGACAGATGGTCTGTTCTTGACACTGCCTGAAGACGATTTGGCCTATCAATCCCAGTTTATTGCGGCCTGTCAGCAGGCGGGTATCAATGCCCAAGCGATTGATCCGCAAGAAGCGCTGCGCCTTGAACCTGCCGCCAACCCGCAGCTGATTGGTGCGGTGCGCGTGCCGGATGGCACCGTTGATCCGTTTCGGCTCACCACCGCCAATATGGTGGATGCGTGTGAGCACGGGGCGGAAGTATTGACCTATCACGAAGTGCTGGGACTGATACGTCAGGGCGATCGTGTCACTGGCGTGCGCGTTTTCGACCATAAACAACAACGCACTCTCGATCTCTATGCACAGGTGGTGATTAACGCAGCCGGCATCTGGGGACAGCGCATTGCCGAATATGCGGATCTGCGCGTGCGCATGTTCCCTGCCAAAGGCGCGTTGCTGATTCTCGGCCACCGTATCAACAATATGGTGATTAACCGCTGCCGTAAGCCCGCCGATGCCGACATTTTGGTACCGGGTGACACCATTTCGCTGATCGGCACCACCTCAACCCGTGTGGACTATGACCAGATAGACAACATGTCCGTCACGCCGCAAGAAGTAGAGATCCTGATGCGTGAAGGGGCGAAACTGGCTCCGATGATGGCGCAGACGCGCATTTTGCGCGCCTATGCGGGCGTGCGTCCGCTGGTGGCAAGCGATAATGATCCGAGCGGGCGCAGCGTAAGCCGCGGTATCGTGCTGCTTGACCACGCCAGCCGCGACGGTCTGGAAGGGTTTGTCACCATTACCGGCGGCAAATTAATGACGTACCGTCTGATGGCGGAGTGGGTCACCGACAAGGTGTGTGAAAAGCTGGGGCACAGCGCGCGCTGCACCACGGCGGAACGGCCACTGCCCGGCTCCGCCAGCGCCTCGACGGAACAACCTGCTGCCGTAACGTCAGGCACGCGCGCCTTTTCTGCGCCGCTGCGCGGCTCCGCGATTTATCGCCACGGCGATCGCGCGGCGCGCGTACTGTCTGGCGAGTATGCCGACAGTAGCCTGGTGTGCGAATGCGAAGCGGTCACGGCGGGTGAGGTGCGTTATGCCGTGGAAGCACTCAAGGTCAACAACCTGATTGACCTGCGGCGGCGTACCCGTGTCGGGATGGGAACCTGCCAGGGCGAGCTTTGCGCGTGCCGTGCTGCCGGGTTGCTGTGCAAGCTGGGGCAATCGACACCGCCGCAAGCGTTGGCACAGTTGAGCCAGTTTTTAAACGAGCGCTGGAAAGGCGTTCGCCCCATCGCATGGGGCAACGCGCTGCGTGAAAGCGAATTTACCAGTTGGGTGTATCAGGGCTTGTGTGGGCTGAGTATTGAGGATCAGCAGGAGGAACAACATGCGGTATGACGTCGTCATTATCGGTGGCGGGTTAGCCGGGCTCACCTGCGGTATTCGTTTGGCGGAGCAAGGAAAACAGTGCGCCATTGTCAGTTCAGGGCAAAGTGCCCTGCATTTCTGTTCGGGATCGCTGGATTTACTGTCTTTTCTGCCGAATGGCGAGCCGGTCCACCAGCCCCTTGAGGCGCTGTCAGCGCTGGCAAGTCAGGCTCCTGAGCATCCCTATTCTCTGATGGGGGAGTCAGCGGTGCGCCGTTGGGTGCCAGAAGCCGAAGCCCTATTGGCACGCTGTGGTGCGGCCATGACGGGCAGCCATCAGCAAAACCATCTGCGCTTGACGCCGCTCGGCAAATATCGCCCGTGCTGGCTGAGCCCACCGGAGATTGTCACGCGGGAACAGGGCAAACCGCTGGCGTGGCGCGATCCGCTGATTGTGGGTATTGACGGGTTTCTGGATTTCCAAGCTTCTATTGTGGCGGACGCGCTGCAAACGCAGGGCATTGCGGCACAAAGTGCTGATTTGCGTCTACCGGCGTTGGATCGCCTGCGCGGGAACCCCAGCGAGTTCCGTGCGGTCAATATCGCTCGCGTGCTGGATCTGCCGGAAAACGCCAGCGCATTGCTGGCGGAGTTGACGCGGCTGAGCGCGCATCACGATGCCATCATTTTACCGGCTTGTCTGGGTCTGGATACGCCGGATGCCGTGGCGAGGCTGCAAAGTATCTTGGGCAAACCGGTCGGTCTGTTGCCGACGCTTCCGCCGTCGTTACCGGGCGTTCGTTTGCATCAGGCGATGGTGCGTCGTTTCCGCCAATTGGGTGGCATGGTGATGCCGGGCGATAAAGTCGAGCGTGCCGTTCTGGGAGAAACAGAAAAGGCGCTCTATACCCGCAACCACGTCGAGATCCCGCTGCGGGCTCAGCAGGTGGTGCTTGCCAGCGGCAGTTTCTTTAACAACGGGCTGGTGGCTGAGTTTGATCGCGTTGTAGAACCGGTGTTTGGCCTTGATGTGCACTATGCCGCTGAGCGCAGTGAGTGGAGCCGGGAACAGGTGCTGGCGCCTCAGCCGTATCGTCTGTTCGGTGTGAAAACTGATGAAAAACTGCGCCCGCGTATCCAGGGCGTCACGGTGCCCGGTGTCTATGCGATTGGCGCAGTATTGGCAGGGTTTGATCCTCTGGCGCAGGGCTGTGGCGCAGGGGTATCTTTATTGAGCGCGTTGTCGGTTGCCGATACGCTGCTGCAAGGGGAGGTTGCATGAGCCTGCTCAATGACACCAGCTTTGATAACTGTATCAAGTGTACGGTGTGTACCACGTATTGCCCGGTTTCCCGGGTGAATCCCCTTTATCCGGGGCCGAAGCAGGCCGGGCCGGACGGTGAACGTCTGCGTCTGAAAGATCCGGCGCTGTATGACGAGGCGCTGAAATATTGCACCAACTGCAAACGCTGCGAAGTGGCCTGCCCGTCGGATGTCAAAATTGGCGATATTATTCAGCGCGCCAAAGCACGCTATAACCCGCATCGTCCTTCACTGCGTGACACCATCCTCAGCCATACCGATCTGATGGGAACGGTATCCACGCCGTTTGCGCCATTGGTGAATGCGGCGACCGGGCTGAAACCGGTGCGCCAGTTGCTGGATAAAGCTCTGAAAATTGACCATCGACGTCAGTTGCCTAAATACTCGTTCGGCACATTCCGCCGTTGGTATCGTCAACACGCTGAAGCGCAAAAACAGTTTAGCGAGCAGATCGCCTACTTCCACGGCTGCTACGTTAACTACAACCATCCGCAGTTGGGCAAAGATCTGATCCGCGTATTCAATGCGATGGGGATTGGCGTGCAACTGTTGGAAAAAGAGAAGTGCTGCGGTGTGCCGCTGATTGCTAACGGCTTTCATACCAAGGCCAGAAAGCAGGCGCAACAAAACGTGGGCTACCTGGAAGGCGCGATACAAGGTAAAAATCTCACCGTGGTGGCGACATCATCAAGCTGTACGGCGACGCTACGTGACGAATACCCGCATTTGCTGGGGGTCGATAACCATGTGGTGCGCGATAGCATTACGCTGGTGACCCGTGAGCTGTATCGCCTGTTAGAGCAAGGCAAAACGCTGCCGCTGAATCCGCTGCCGCTGCGTGTGGCTTATCACACGCCGTGTCATATGGAAAAAATGGGGTGGACGTCCTACACGTTGGATTTACTGCGCCGCATTCCTGGATTGGAGCTGGTGGTGCTGGAGTCCCAGTGCTGCGGTATCGCCGGAACCTACGGATTTAAAAAGGAAAACTATGCCACCTCGCAGGGGATTGGTGCGCCGCTGTTCCGCCAGATAGAAGAGAGTGGGGTGGACATGGTGATCACAGACTGTGAAACCTGCAAATGGCAGGTAGAGATGTCGACCAGTAAACCTTGTGAGCACCCGATCACGTTATTAGCGCGCGCCCTGGCGACGGAAAAATAATCCTTTACAGACGCGAATGATAATGATTATTATTGTCATGCATTCCAGAGAGACGCGCGCATGTGTTTTCATGCGCTGACTGACTCGCTGTGAAGGCACGACATTGCTCACATTGCTTCCAGTGTTTATTTAGCCAGCTCGGGTGCTGGCTTTTTTTTTTGCCCCTACTCCCCACCTCTTTTAAATTTTTTGAACTGAGCGATGAGTTTTTTACGCTTTCTTATTCGCCGCCTCCCGGTAGACTTAACATAACGACAACATTTGTGGAGGCGATATGATTTATTTACGACAGGCTGAGGCGCGTGGCCATGCAAACCACGGTTGGCTTGATAGCTGGCATAGTTTCTCCTTTGCAGACTACTACGATCCCAACTTTATGGGGTTCTCTGCGTTACGTGTGATCAATGAGGACCGCATTGAAGGTGGGCAAGGGTTTGGCACCCACCCGCACAAAGACATGGAAATCCTGACCTATGTGCTGTCCGGCACGGTGGAACATCAGGACAGCATGGGAAACAAAGAGCAGATCCCTGCGGGTGAATTTCAGATCATGAGCGCAGGGACCGGGATTCGCCATTCGGAATACAATGCCAGTCAGGATGAGCTGTTGCATTTGTACCAGATTTGGATCATTCCGGAAAAAGCGGGTATCACACCGCGTTATGAGCAACGGCGCTTTGACGCACCGCAGGGCCGTCAACTGGTGTTGTCACCGGATGCACGTGACGGTTCTCTGAAGGTGTATCAGGACATGACGCTGTCGCGTTGGGCGCTGAAAGCGCAAGAACAGTCGGTATATCAGGTGCCGGCGGGCCGTCGCGTGTGGATTCAGGTGGTACGGGGGGCGGTGGAAATTAACGGTCAGGCAGCAGGCGAAAGTGATGCGCTGGCGATATGGGACGAAGAAACCCTCTCGATACGCGCCGCGCAACAGAGTGAGATCTTGCTGTTCGATCTGCCGCCGGTATAACGAATAACGGTGCGTACCCGTGACGCACCGTTTTTTGATCTTCTCAGGGGGCCTCTGCGGGAAGCAACGTGCAGAGCGCCGCACTGTCAGTCAACACGCTATCGACATCTTCATAAGATTGCGTAGTGACGATGCTTTTCTCTTCATGCCAGGTATAGAGTGGCACACCGGGGTCGTCGTGGCTTTCCTGCAACACGTAACGTTGCAGCTTGATCGGTTGTGCATCGGTTAAATCCTCTCCCACTTTCTCTGCGGTGATTAAACGCAACCCTTGTGGATAGCGCACCAGTTGAAAATCGAAAATCTTCTGCCGCGATGCGGCGATACGATAATCAAACCAGATAAACGCGTCACTGTTCGGGAGGGGGACTAATGAATAACCGTCCGGGGTTTTGATGTAAAAGCTCAGGCTGCGATTGGGGTGTGAGGTGTTGTTTTCGAAGGTAGCAAGCACCGCGAAATCCGCTGAGGTCGGGTGTGCCAGCGACAGATTATTTACACCCGGTTGCAGCGGCACCAGACTCAACCCCGCAGCACTCTGACACGCAGCTATCGTCGTACCGCTGTAAAACAGCAGGGCGGCGAGGACGCGCCGAGCGTTGGTAAGCAAAAACATAGTAGTGATTATCCCTTTCATGCCCACGTTGGGCGAAAACCGGTCTGTAACCGTCTCATTTCATCAGGTAAGTGCGGATGCCATCGAGGAACATCTGGGTTGAAAGCATGACCAGAATCAGCCCCATCAGTCGCTCCAGTGCGGCAACGCCTTTCTCACCGAGCAAGCGCAAAAAGAGATCGGACATTAGCAGGATGATAAATGAAATCCCCCAG
Organism: Candidatus Symbiopectobacterium sp. NZEC135; assembly: GCF_025962695.1. Classification (NCBI taxonomy): domain Bacteria; kingdom Pseudomonadati; phylum Pseudomonadota; class Gammaproteobacteria; order Enterobacterales; family Enterobacteriaceae; genus Symbiopectobacterium; species Candidatus Symbiopectobacterium sp. NZEC135. The sequence goes on from NZ_JAGFPF010000010.1 coordinate 86,481, forward strand.
GCGATGCCGAGTGCGAGTGTTAAATGCGGCAACTGATCCGGATATTGATGTGATAACAGCATCAGCGCGGCCAAAATAGACGGTCCGGCGACCAGCGGGATCGCCATCGGCACCAGAAAGGGTTCTTCCCCCGCGGGCAACCCGCTGCTGTTGCTTTCCTGTGACGGGAATATCATGCGGATAGCGATTAAAAACAGCACAATGCCGCCCGAAATCGAGACGGTTTCGGTGCGCAGATTGAGGAACGCCAGAATACGTTCGCCCGCAAACAGAAAAATCAGCATCAGCCCAAGGGCGATCACCATCTCCCGAATCAGCACCACCCGTCGACGTTTCGGATCCAGGTGTTTCAGTACCGACATAAAGATGGGCAAATTGCCCAGCGGATCCATAATTAACAGCAACAGAATGGTTGCTGAGATCATTTCGCTCATGGTGGTGGTGGACTCCTGTTATCCCTTTAATGATGGCACCGCATTAGCCACATTGCTGAAAAAGCCGGTGTCATCGAATAAATTCACTTGCGGCTTCTGATACATTTTGTAAGGTTGATATATCCGTCATACTTCAAGTTGCCTGTGCGTTGGCTGCGTTCACTCACCCGAATCACTTACCTGAGTAAGCGCATCGGGATTCTTTCCCTTGCCGCCTTCCCGCAACGTGAATTATTTAGGGTATAGTCATCACTTTATGTAATATTTGCTGAGTTTGGTGATAAACCGATTGTTATTACCCCTCGCTCTGCCGTCATGATAGTCCTGCCACCACGGTTTGCGCGCGTTTGCGTACGGTAAACCTATTGTTCTGCAAGACATTCACCTGACGAGAACAGGGTAACAGAGTGTGTGTCGGCCGTCAGTACTGCCTGTGTGGCAGTCCAAATTCTTTGTGTCATCCCAAGGCAGGATTGTTACCATGAAAAATGTTGGTTTTATCGGCTGGCGCGGTATGGTGGGTTCCGTTCTGATGCAGCGTATGCAGGAAGAGCGTGATTTTGACCTGATTCGTCCGGTGTTCTTTTCCACGTCACAACACGGTCAGGCTGCTCCGGTTCTGGGTGGACAGCAAGGCACGTTGCAAGATGCCTACAATCTGGATGCACTGCGCGCGCTGGATATCATCATCACCTGTCAGGGCGGTGATTACACCAATGAGGTTTACCCGAAGTTGCGCGAAAGCGGCTGGCAGGGGTATTGGATCGATGCGGCCTCTTCGCTGCGTATGCGCGACGACGCCATCATTATCCTCGACCCGGTCAACCATGCTGTGATCAAACAGGGCTTGGACAACGGCATTAAAACGTTCGTTGGCGGCAACTGTACCGTTAGCCTGATGCTGATGTCGCTGGGTGGCCTATTTGCGCACGATCTGGTGGAATGGGCTTCGGTGGCGACCTATCAAGCGGCATCCGGCGGCGGCGCGCGCCATATGCGCGAATTGCTGGTTCAAATGGGTCTGCTGCATAATGATGTGGCGAAAGAGTTGCAGGATCCTGCCTCTGCCATTCTGGATATCGAACGTAAAGTCACCGCGCTGACGCGCAGTGGCACGCTACCGACCGACAATTTTGGTGTACCGTTGGCGGGCAGCTTGATCCCGTGGATCGACAAACAACTGGATAATGGTCAGAGCCGCGAAGAGTGGAAAGGCCAGGCTGAAACCAACAAGATCCTCGGCACCCAGTCCGTGATCCCAGTGGATGGTTTGTGCGTCCGCGTCGGGGCGCTGCGCTGCCATAGCCAGGCGTTCACGCTGAAACTGAAGAAAGATGTTCCGGTGTCTGAAATCGAACAACTGCTGGCAACCCATAACGATTGGGTGAAAGTGGTACCCAACGATCGCGAGATCTCCATGCGTGAATTGACACCTGCTGCGGTGACCGGCACGCTGTCCACGCCGGTGGGGCGTTTGCGTAAACTGAACATGGGTCCGCAGTATCTCTCCGCTTTTACGGTGGGTGACCAACTGTTGTGGGGCGCGGCGGAACCACTGCGCCGTATGCTGCGCATCCTGCTGTAGTCCTCGCTGGATTGAATGCCCCGCGCCGTGCGGGGCATACCACATCGTCTCACGCGCTGCCATTGCTCCCCTTGTCCTGCTGAAGCCTGCTACGCAGCACGGACTTCATTACCTTGCCGGTCGCTGTCTTTGGTAGCTCACCAAAATGCACCGCTTTGGGTATCTTGTATGCCGCGAGTCGTTGGCGGCAATGTATGACTAGATCCTCGGCGCTGGCCTGCACGCCGTCGCGTAATTCAATAAATGCGCATGGCACCTCACCCCAGAGTGCATCTGGCTGCGCGATGACGGCGGCCACGGCCACGGCGGGATGCTGATACAGCGTGTTCTCGATCTCTATGCTAGAAATGTTTTCCCCACCGGAAATAATAATGTCTTTGCGGCGATCTTTGAGCTGGATGTAGTCATCATCCGTTATCACGCCGAGGTCGCCGGTGTGAAACCAGCCGCCGCGAAAGGCTTCCTCCGTTGACGCGGGGTCGTTAAGGTAGCCTTTCATGCAAAGATTGCCGCGTACCATGATTTCGCCGAGCGTCTTACCGTCTGCGGGTACGGGTAACAACGTGTCGGGATGGCGCACGCTCACCTCGGCCTGCATGTGATGACAAGCCCCCTGTTGCGCGCTCAGTCTGGCGCGCTCGTCATTGGGCAGGCTGTGCCAACGGCGCTGCGGTGCACAGGCCGTTGCCGGGCCATAAACTTCCGTCAGGCCGTAGACGTGTAGCGCCTGAAAGCCCATTTTTTCAATTTTTGTGAGCAGTGCGGGAGACGGCGCGGCCCCTGCGACAAGGGTATGTACATGATGATTTATTCCCTCGCGCAGCGCCGGGGAAGCATCGGCAAGTGATTGTTGCACAATCGGGGCAGCGCAGTAGTGCGTTACCCGCTCGTGGCGAATCAGTTCAAAGACGGTATTGACGTCGAATTTTCGCATACAGACATTCACTCCTGCGCGTGCCGCAATGGCCCAAGGGAAACACCAGCCGTTACAATGAAACATCGGCAGCGTCCACAGGTAGACCGGATGCAGGGGCATGCTCCATTCGAGCAGGTTGCCGAGGGCCGCAAGGTAGGCCCCGCGATGGTGATAGACAACGCCTTTCGGCTGGCTCGTCGTGCCAGAGGTATAGTTGAGGGCGATAGCGTCCCATTCGTCGTCAGGCAGTGCCCATTGAGGCTCATGAGTCGCGTTTGCCAGAAATTGTTCGTATTCGATAGCACCAAAAAAAATACGCGGATCCGCTGGTATCCTGTCGGTTACCTTGATCAGCGGTAATTCTGGGTGTTCCTGCACGACGTGGCGTACAACCTCGGAAAATTCGGTATCAACAATCAGCATCTTCGCATTACCGTGGCGCAGCATGTACAGCAGTGAGGCGGCATCAAGACGGGTATTGAGGGTGTTCAGTACGGCACCTGCCATCGGTACGCCAAAGTGCACTTCAACCATTTCCGGTATATTGGGTAACAGCACGGCGACCGTGCTGCCGCGCTCAATGCCTGCCTGTGCAATCGCGCTGGCCAGACGGCAGGCACGTTGATAGGTTTCGTGCCAGGTACGACGGGTATGGCCGTAGATAATGGCCAACTGGTCGCCGTATACTGTTGCCGCGTGTACTAGAAAATTAAGCGGTGAGAGCGGCGCGTAATTCGCGGCGCATTTGTTAAGCGCGACGGTGGTAGTCATCGTATGTTGTGCCTCGCTATCGGTACCACCAGTGCCATGATCAGGCAGGCGGATAGCAGCGCTGCGTCGAGCACGATCGGCGCTTGTGCGGAAAAGGCCTGCGACAACATGGGGGCCGACGCCTGCCCGGCCGCCTGGCTGAGGAATGTACTGGATCCCAATACGCCATATGTCAGCGGAATGTTGTCTACCGAAACGGTGTCGCTCAGCAGACGATGAAAACTGGTGAAGTAGAGCGCGCCGCCCAGCCCGCCGACGGCGATAAGTAATCCAAATTGTAGCGACCACTGTGACAGATTCATTGCGGCTAGCGGTTGGATCGCCAACAGCGCGAGCGCCAGCGCCAGCCGATGGCGAACGGATAGCCTTGACGTCCAGGGCTTTATCACAAACAGGCCGAGTCCGCCCAAGGCTGCCAGTGAAAACGAATACCCCAACTGCTCGGTGGTGATGCCATTGGCGATCACTGCATAGACAGGCCAGCCTGCCAGCCATAATCCGAGACAGAAAAATTCGATGTGATGGATAACAAAAAGAACTTTCTGGCGCTGAAAAATCCCGCACAAATAGCGCCAGCGCTGCGTTTTCGGTTCTCGCGTGGGGGAGTGGCTGTGGTAACGGGAGCGATGGCAGTGAGCAAGGAGGAAACACAGCGTATACAGCAGTGCCGAGAAGAGAAACGCAGCCTGAATACCATAGCCAGCCACCACTATGCCACCGATTGCCGGGCCCAGCGTGCGGCCGATATTCTGTGACACCACATAACTGTCGTTTACCGCCTCGAAAAAGTGCAACTGCGACATGCGATTCAGAAGCGTTCGCCAGGAAACGACAAATAAGGACAGCCCGACGCCTTCCATCAGACGTGCGGTGATGAGCCAACCGGGATGCTGACCGCATACCAGGATCACGCTGCTGACGATAGCGCAGCCTAGCCCGATAAGGTAATAGCGCTCCGCGTTATCGGCAGTGATGATCAGCCCGGTATACGGCTGGAAGGCGACCCGCCCTATGGCGGCCCCGGCAACAAACAGCCCTGCCTCCTGGGCAGATAAGTGCAGCGTTACAGCTAACAGCGGAATGAAACCCATCGCCGTGCCGGATGCCGTCCAAAAGAGCGTACCTTGCGTAAAGCTCAGGATGACTAACTTATGAGGTGATTCCCGTTTCACATCACTCCCTCTTCATGTTCTACGGCGGGTAATGCCCGCATGGCCTGACCACGTTTTCGATGCGGTTGGCAAAGGTGTTTAATCTCAGCCAGTGTTGTGTAAGACCCTGGCGGTTTCCGGCCATGAGCTGCGTGCGCAGCGCCTCCTCTTCTGTCGTTAACCGGGCAGCATGCTCAAGCAGGGCGGAGGCGAATTCACAGCTGGAAAAATAAGTGATAGCTTCGGCCCGGTTGGTGGGATAGTGGAGGCTTTGCCATTGCTGCAAGGGGCGAAGGCAGCCGTGATCGGCCAGCTTTACCATCAGGCTCAACTGGTAATGTGCGCGCTGGCCATAGCATCCGCTCACCAAATAGCCGCGTGCGACCTGGCGGATGATAGAGAGATTATTCAAAATGGCGTTCACGTTGTCTGACGGGCCGCGGGTCTGTGCAAAGCAGAATGGTCCTGCGAGGTGGCGCGTGCCGTTGAGCAAGCCATAGCGGCGAAATGTGGGGTATTGTCGGATATTGTTGAGGCTATAGACGCAGAGTGAGAGTTTCTCAAAGCGGTGCTGGATGCGCCGGACCTGCTCCAGCGTGGGATGGTCGACACTGTCGAATACCGCCATAAGGTCAATATCTGAATTCGGCCTCATGTCGCCGTGTGCTGCGCTGCCATAGAGATAAAGCGACAGCAGACGATCACCGAAAGCGGCGTTGAGCGCATCGACGATCGGTGCCGTCATGGCGTGAATCGCCGCAGGTGCTGTTTCAGCATGTTGCGCGATCACGTTCTGCGTGTCCGGGTAGCTTGCGGCAATGTGTTGAGTGTAACACTCTGCGATGGCGCTCAGCCGTGCAGCGGCGGTGCGAAAGGTATTGGCGTTTTCCAGCAGTGAGCGCTCAAAGGGCTGCCAGTGGCTGTTGGCATAGGTCAACCAGCGGATGTCTTCTTTATTCATTCCCGCGACTGACAGCGGGTTATGATGACGCGTTTCCAACTGCCCCAATAATTTGCTGAGCCCGTTTTCAGCATAGCGCATCGCCCAGCCCAGTTGGCGCACGCCCCAGACATGCGCTTTTGCGGGCAAATCGCGCAGATAGTAGAGACGAGCGATATGGGTCGTGGCGAAGGCCGCCTGGCGCAGGGCATCCGGGTAATCGGGCTCACCTGCTGCGAGTGCGCGTTCTGTCGATGTGCTACGGTAGGGCCAGGGACAGATGTGGAACGACCAACGACCGTGAGCAGGATAGTCGGCCAATTCTCTTTCCGTCAGATAATTCAGTGACAGCTCGGGGAACTCAGCGTGCAGATACTGTGCTGCACATGCCATTTTTTCTCCACCGTCTTCTTGCACGATCAAATAATAATGGCCGACAGCACGCGATGAATAATCAGGCTGTCGTAAAAAGGCATCTGTCTCTGCAATGCCGGACAGGTTATCGCCAAACAGATATTTGGCAGTGGTGCAAAAATACTGTGTACGGGCATCTGTTTTTTGATTCATGATGGCTATAGATCCATGTATTTTATGTTGTTGACTCAAAAAGAGGTATCCAGTATTTACCCGGCGACGTTTTTCACTCTAGGTAAATACATGTTTAACCCTATTCAGATATCGCGTTTTAATAATAATCCATGTCGGACATTTTGATGTTTTTCTGCATATTTCAGCCGAAATGGTTTTTATCGTAATTAGCTTGAACCCTTGAGTATCGTTTTTTATAAAATAAGTGGATATATTCTTCAGTGATGACAGTCAATTGTGGTTCAGGCGATATGTTGTAAAAGGTTGTAATCATATTTTACAGGTATCTCTATTAAATGGGGTTGGCGTGTCTGGAATGCTTTCTCGAGCGCATCAGGAAAATCAGCGATATCCAAAACTTTTGTCGCTGATACACCATTGGCGTTAGCCAGTAGGGTGAAATCGACCGGGCCGAATTCGGTCAGATGACGTTGTGGTTCAGAACCATTGAGATTCTGGTAATACTTGATAAGGCCAAACGCTGAATCCGACAGAACAACGATAACCACCGGTAACGAATACCGAACAAGGGTTTCAAGCTCCTGACTGGTGGAGTGAAATCCGCCATCACCGCAAAAGGCGATAACGCGGGTTTCGGGATAGCATATCTGTGCCGCCATTGCAGCGGGGAGACCAAAGCCGAAACTGCCGCAGACGTTGGAGCACAAAAAACGGTTTTCCTGGTACGTGGTGGCCAGCAGTCCGGCATACTGTTTGTGCAGCCCGACGTCGCTACAGAATATACCGTCGCGCCCCAGCGCAGTACTTACGGCAGCCACAATGCCGGGAATATCGGTGGCGGTGTCAGGCTGCGAAGCGGGCCGGCGTTTGTCGAAAAATGGCTTCAACCGCTGATGGGATGCTAACCATTCCCGCTTGGGCAAGGCGTAATGGGTAAGTTGATCAAGACTGCGTGTGATATCGCCCAGACAGAGGATATCGGGTTGGAAAATATCGTCCATCGGGACATCGACGCTGTTTATAACCAGTGTGGGTTTATCGTTACCCCACAATGCTGGTTTCAGATCCTCACCGAAGTCATAGCCAATCAAAATCATCAAATCGACACCCTCAAACAACTCGTGCAGCACGGGGGTACGATATACACCATCCAGATATTTGTTAGCGGCAGTCAGAAACTGAGGGTGATCGTCGGGCACGGCACCCTTGGCTGCGAGAGAACAGATTATTGGCGCATTGATCTGTTGCGAAAAACGGCAAACGCTCGCTTGCGAGCCGTCGCGGATAACCTGATTGCCGATGACAATCATCGGATGCGTTGCATGGGTAATGCATTGGGCGGCGCGGATAATATCGGCACGCGCAGGCTTGGCTTTCTTCCTCCGGGTGAGTGGCTGCACGGCTTGCAAGATGTCCAGTGCCTTGCGATCCGGCACCTCGGTTTTCAGCAGATCCAGCGGGATACTGAGATAGGCGGGGCCGGGTAAGCCATCCAGCGTGTGCTGCAACGCGCTCTGGACGTGAGAAACAAGCTCTTCTGCCTTTTCGAGTTGCTGGCTGGATTTTGTGATGCTTGTCATCAATCCGACGTTATCAATGCATTGGTGTGTCAGGTTAAACCTGATCTGTGGGCGAGGAATTTGTGCGGAGCAAGCGACCATGGGAGAGCGGTCCAACATGGCGGAACACACGCCCGTAGCCATATTGGTTAACCCTGGGCCAAACGTGGCCCAGCACATATGAGGCATTCCGGTGAGGCGCCCCGCGACGTCCGCCATAATGCCTGCTGCAAATTCATGTCGTGTTAAATAAAAACGAATACCAAACGCTTCATCAAAGCTTATCGCTTCCGCTTCACCACCAATAATACCGAAACATTTTTTTAAGCCCATGCTGGACATCGTTTTAAGAAAAAGTTCATTAAATTGCATGTTCATCTCCTGTCCGTGAAATTCAGTCAATAATTACGGCCCCGGATGTTTAAATATATAAAATAACTCTGTGGAATGATTTCTTTTATCAGACGCTGTGTTTTTATTTATGAACGCCACAGATTGCTATCTCTGTGAATGGCAGCAAGTAAAAGCGTAAGGCTTGATGATAGGGAGTATAAAGCTTGAATATCAATAAAAAATAAACGTCATGTGAAAATAAAATAATCAATGATAACGGTAGGATGGGAGTTCGGACTTATTATTGCTTCAGTTGTTACTGTACTGCTTTACCGAATTAGTTGATTTTATACATTAAATATATTTGGTGTGATGATAGTTTTCAATGTGTGCTTATGTTCAATGAATATGAAATTTGCACTTTTCTCTCTGTCGCTTAAGAAGAAAGATATCACTTAAGTCAACATCCTATTATAATGCTTCCATTATTACTCCCAAAAATGGGTTTTTCGATACGAGAGCAACATGCAACGACTGACCATCTCTATGGATGACGAACTGGCACTGGACTTTGACGAACTGATGCGTCGCAAAGGGTATGCCAACCGCTCTGAGGCGTTTCGCGATATGTTGCGGCGTGAGCTCGGTGAAATGACCCTGGAACAGGATAAAGAAGGCCCGTGTGTGGCGATATTGAGCTACATTTACGATCATCATGAACGTCAGCTTTCCAGTCGTCTGGCGGAGATGCAACACGATCACCACGGGCTAACCGTGTCAACCATGCACGCTCACCTCAGCCATGATGAGTGCGTTGAAACCTTGATTCTGCGCGGCACCACGGCCCAGGTAGAAGTGTTTGCCGAATCGGTGATGGCGCAAACGGGCGTGAGACACGGCCGACTCAACCTGATACCGTGCTGATATTTGTCCGCTAAAATGGGCAGGAATTAAGCAAGATCAAGGAAGTATGATTTTTTTATAAAACTTCATACTCCATGGTTAAACTGCCTGCGCCAATCTGCTATAAATCGCCTCACAATAATAGCCTCTTCCCCTTTGGGCTCGGTGCACCAGGCACGCTAGTCGACATCGTGTTGCCGCATTCGGCCTGAACGGTATTGAACAGGAATGACCGAGTGAGCTCGATACTTGCCGAAGATAATGACCTTGTCGTTGATGAAAACACCGCATTAAATCAGGACGTCCAACGCTATTGGACGCGCCGCGCCGCCGAATATAGCCACATCAATGCCACCGAACTGGCGAATGCCAAGCGTGCCCGCTGGCTGAAAAAAATCATGGAATATGCCCCTGATGCACCTGTGTTACGCGTGTTGGATATTGGCACTGGTCCCGGTTTTTTTGCCGTAACGCTGGCGCTGGCCGGGCATCGGGTTACCGCTGTGGATATGACGGAAGCGATGCTCGCCGAGGCTCGTGCCAATGCCACGCATTACGGTGTTCACGTCGATTTTGTCTCCGCTGATGTGCATGCGATGCCGCTGGCAGACAACCAGTTCGACCTGATCGTCACGCGTAACGTGACCTGGAATCTGGCTGAACCGCTGCGTGCCTACCGGGAGTGGCACCGTCTGCTGGCCCCCGGTGGTCGCCTGCTTAATTTTGATGCCAACTGGTATCTGCAACTGTTTGATGAATCCTCACGTCTCGGCTATCTGGACGATCGCGCCAATGCTCGCTATCTCGGACTCGACGACCACTACGTGAATACTGATACCAGCGCTATGGAGGCGATCGCGCGCCAACTGCCGCTCAGCCGCGAGCACCGCCCTGAGTGGGATACGCAGGCGTTGCTGCAATGTGGCTACCATAAAATCATGCTGGATACCCGTGTAGGCGACACGTTGTGGGATGAAACCGAAAAAGTTAACTACGCCTCGACGCCGATGTTTATGGTGTGTGCAGAAAAATAGGGACGTTGTATGAGAGCGATAGCAGGATTTTTTCTGGCAGTGTTGATGTTGACGGGCATGGCAAGTGCGGCGGCGCAAACGCCCACGACGCTCAATTATGCCAGCACCAAGGACATTCGTGATATCAACCCGCATCTCTACAGCGGCGAGATGGCAGCGCAGAATATGGTGTTTGAGTCGCTGGTGGTGAATACCGACAACGGTGTACAACCGTGGCTGGCGGATCGTTGGGTGATTTCATCGGATGGCAAAACCTATACCTTCCATCTGCGACAAGGCGTGACCTTCAGCGATGGCGAGCCGTTCAATGCTCAGGCGGTAAAACTGAACATTGATGCGGTGTTGGCCAATTATCAGCGTCACGCTTGGTTGGAACTGGTGCGGCAGATTGAGCGCGTTGAGATTATCGACGATGCTACCGTCGTGCTGCATTTGCGCCATCCCTACTACCCGGCCTTGGTGGAACTGGGGCTGACGCGCCCGTTTCGTTTTATCTCACCGAAAAACTTTATCAATGGGCAAACCAAAGAGGGCGTGAGCGGCTATGCGGGCACGGGGCCCTGGCTGCTCAGCGAACAGGTAAAAAATCAGTATGCGATTTTTACTGCGAATCCGCACTACTGGGGGACCGCGCCACGCTTGCAGCGCGTGGTCTGGCGGGTGATCCCTGACAGGCAAAGCATGTTGATGGCCTTTGAAAAAGGCGATATTCAACTGATTTTCGGCGCTGATGGCGACATGCTGGACGGTGATAATTTTGCTGCGCTGCAAGCAGCAGGACGCTTTAAAACGCTGATCAGTGCGCCTATCGCTTCGCGCGCTTTGGTGTTGAACAGCAGCCGCCCGGCATTATCTGACCGGCAGGTGCGCATCGCGTTGCAATATGCTGTGGATAAACAGGCGATTGCACAAGGGGTGATGTCTGGCAGTGAAAGCGTGGCCGACACGCTGCTGGCCCGCACGGTGCCCTACGCCAATATTGCCGATTTGCCGATGTATCCCTTTGACCGCGCACGGGCTGCGGCGCTGTTGGATGCCGCAGGCTGGGTGCTGCCCAAAGGCGCGGCGCAGCGAGAAAAACAGGGCGTTCCGTTACGTCTGGTGTTCTCTTACAACAGCAATAATGCGGGCGAGCGGCAGATTGCTGAAGTCGTGCAGAGCGATTTCAGGCAGATAGGCGTCACCGTCGAGCTGTTGGGTGAGGAAAAGCAGGCGTATCTGGACAGGCAGAGGTCTGGCGATTTTGATATTCAGTACTCACTGTCCTGGGGGACGCCTTACGATCCGCAATCCTATGTCTCGTCGTTCCGTATTCCGGCCCACGCGGATTATCAGGGGCAAAAAGGGCTACCAAATAAAGCGGAGATCGATGCTGCCATTGGTGCTGTGCTGATCGAGCCCGATGATGTGAAACGCCAGGCGCTGTATCGCCAGATATTTTTAACGCTGGCGCAAGAAGGGGTGTATATCCCGCTGACCTATTCGCGCACCAAAGCGGTGTTTAGTCCGGCGCTACAGGGAGTGTCATTTAATCCTTCGCAGTATGAGATCCCCTTTGAAAAGATGTCCTTTCAATAGGTCTGGGCGCGCGTAATGGGGCGTTATGTGTTGCATCGGTTGCTGTTGATGGTGCCGCTGGTGCTCCTGATTACCGTTGTCACGTTTTTGCTTATCCAATTATCGCCTTCCGATCCGGCGGAGGTGGCCTTACGCGTCAATATGATCGTTCCGACGCCGGAGGCCATTGCTGCGCTGCGTCTTGAACTGGGGTTGGACGCGCCCTTGTGGCAGCAGTATCTGCGCTGGTTAGCGCGCTGCGTGCAATGGGATTGGGGCACGTCGTTTGTGACGCGTACGGCGGTGAGCCATGAATTAGCGCAGGCACTGCCCGCAACGCTGTGGCTGGCAGCGACGGCGCTGGCGATGATTGTGACGTTATCGCTGGCGATTGCTGCGCTGTGTGTGGTGAGCGCTGGGCGTTGGCCAGACAAACTGCTGCGTGCGGGGCTGTTTTTTCTGACGGCGATGCCGAATTACTGGGTGGGACTGTTGCTGATCTGGCTGCTGGCGGTGAAATGGCAGTGGCTGCCAGTGGGGGGCATTGATGCACCGGGGGCGGTTATCCTGCCTGCATTGACGTTGGCATTGGGCTATCTGGGCACTTATGTACGCCTGTTACGTGCCAATATGCTGGCGCACTTACATCAACCCTATGTCGATTATGCGCGCGCACGGGGGTTGAGTTCAGGCCGTATTCTATGGCGCCATGTTCTGGTAAATGCACTGTATTCGCCGTTGGTCGCGCTTGGCATGAGTATCCCGAAACTGTTTGCCGGGACGTTGATTATTGAGAACATTTTTTCCTGGCCGGGGTTAGGACGTCTGTGTGTTTCGGCGATTTTTCAGCGTGATTACCCAATTATTCAAGCCTATGTGTTGTTAATGGCGTTGCTGTTTGTGGTGGGCAATTTTCTCATCGATATCCTGCTGATGTGGCTCGATCCCCGTTTGCGTCGTGGGGTTGCGCTATGATTCGCCGTCTGTGGCGCTGCATTACGCAGGATCCGCTAGCGCTGCTCAGTCTGATTTTCCTGCTGGTTGTGGCGGCGGCGGGCCTGTTGGCCCCCTGGCTGGCACCCCACGATCCGTTGTTGGTTTCCTGGCGCGATAAATATCACGGCATCAGTCTGAATTACCCGCTGGGGGCCGATCACCTCGGCCGCTGCATCTTGTCGCGCCTGCTGTTTGGTATCCGCAATACCCTGTTTATTGCCCTGTTGGCGATGGTCGCCACCATGCTGACGGGCACGGTGCTCGGCATGCTGGCGGGTTACCTGCGCGGACGGATTGATGCTGCACTGATGCGTTTGTGCGATCTGATGCTCTCTTTTCCGGGGGAGGTGATGATCTTTGCGCTGGTCGGCATCTTGGGGCCGGGGCTGCAAAATATCCTGCTGGCGGTGGTGCTGGTGAAGTGGGCATGGTATGCCCGCATGGTGCGTGGCATTGTGCTTCAGTACAGCGATAAACACTATATTCACTATGCTCGCCTGCTGGGCGCCTCTCCCGGCTATTTGATACGACGGCACCTGCTGCCTGTGACGGCGGCGGAACTTATCGTGCTGGCAACAACCGACAGCGGCGCGGTTATCCTGCTGCTTTCGGCGCTGTCCTTTCTCGGGCTGGGCGTGCAGCCCCCAACCCCGGAGTGGGGGGCGATGCTGGGGGAAGCGAAAAACGTGATGATGGTGCACCCGGAACAGATGCTGCCTGCCGGGATCGCCATCGTACTGGTGGTTGCTGCCTGCCAGTACCTCGGGGATAGCCTGCGCGATGCGCTGGACGTTACCGGCGGGGATGAAGGCTGTGCAGCGTCCTCTGATGCGTGAAAGCGTCGGAAAAAAAACCTACGCCGCACGCTCGATATCTGCCAGCGCCTTTTTCGGTTGAATCAGCGGAACACGCACTTCCACACGAGTAAAAATATCGGTTTCGCTCTCGACGGTAATGCCATAGCGGTTGCCATAGCGCGCCTTGATGCGGCGATCGACCAGATTCATGCCTAAACCGTCACCCCCAGTCGGAGGTTGATAGGTGCCTGCATTATCCTCGACCATCAGTTCCAGCGTGTTGGCGCGGTAGCGGCCGCTGATGTGAATATGGCCGCTCTCTATCATCTGCGAAATACCGTGTTTAATGGCGTTTTCCACGATGGGTTGCAGTGAAAACGCAGGCAAACGCGCATCCATCAGTTCTTCCGGCAGCGTAATCTCTACCGTCATGTGGTCAGCGAAACGCGCCTTCTCAATTTCCAGATAGGCGTTGACGTGTTCCATCTCATCGCGCAGCGATACTTCATCGTTGCTGCGCTTCAGGTTTTTGCGAAAGAAGGTGGAAAGTGAGAGCACCAGTTGCCGCGCATGATCCGGGTTGCGCCGAATGACGGCGGAAAGCGTGTTGAGCGCATTAAACAGAAAGTGCGGGTTGACCTGTGCGTGCAACAGCTTGATTTCCGACTGCGCCAGCAGCTGTTTTTGCTGCTCGAAACGCCCGGCCAGAATCTGCGCTGACAGCAGATGAGCAATACCTTCCCCCAGCGTACGGTTGATGCTGGAAAACAGCTTGTTCTTGGGTTCATACAGTTTGATGGTGCCAATTACCCGCTGCTCTTCGCCGCGCAGCGGGATCACCAGGGTCGAACCAAGTTTGCAGTGGGCTGAGACGGAACAGGTATAGGGCACTTCATTGCCGTCGGCGTACACCACCTGATTATTATCGATGGCGCGGTGAGTATGCAGCGAGGTAATCGGTGAGCCCACCTTGTGGTGATCGTCCCCCAGCCCGATAAACGCCAGCAGCTTATCGCGATCGGTGATGGCAACGGCACCGACGCCCAGCTCTTCGTAGAGAATGCGCGCCACGCGCATGCTGTTTTGCTGATCGAACCCTTGGCGCAACGCCCCTTCCGCGCGCGCGGCAATTTGCAGCGCCTTGGCAGAAAACGCCGAGGTGTATTTTTCGAAAATAGCGCGTCTGTCGAGCAGGATGCGCATAAACATGGCGGAGCCTACGGTGTTGGTGATCATCATCGGCAGCGCAATGTCTTTGACCAGTTCAACGGCGCTGTCGAACGGGCGCGCCAGCAGCAGAATGATGATCATTTGCAGCAGTTCCGCGACCAGCGCCGTCAGCCCTACCACCAGCGGCTGGAACAGCATATCGATACGGTTACGCCGCAGCAGATAACGGTGCAGCAGGCCGCCGATCAACCCTTCCGTAATGGTTGACACCATGCAAGCCAGCGCCGTCATTCCCCCCATGGAGTAACGGTGCAACCCACCGGTCAAGCCGACCAGAAAACCGACCGATGGCCCGCCCAGCATCCCGCCCAGCACCGCACCGGTGGCGCGCGTATTGGCGATGGAATCATCAATGTGCAGACCGAAATAGGTGCCCATGATGCAAAACATGGAAAACACCAGATAGCACACTAGCTTGTGCGGCAAACGGATGGTGACCTGCATCAACGGGATAAACAGCGGCGTTTTACTCAGCAAATAGGCAATCACCAGATAGACGCACATCTGCTGGAGTAACGAGAGAATCAAATCGATTTGGCTGACCATGAAAAAAGTACCTCACTGCGCATGCAAGGGGGACATGCATCGGTAATTGTAACGCGATCGGATACGGATAAGTACGGACTGTGAAGAAATTTTGCACCTTTCTCTGGCTGTTTTTGCCCAATTTTCGCGCCGTAGTGCAAACGGTGCTGGAGGAAACGGTAAGAGGAGATGAATAGAATCATTAACAACTGTGTCATAACTTATTCATATAAAAATTAAAGGAAAATTTTAAGTTTCGCCCCGTGCTTTTTGTTTTATTGACTAGACTTATCAATAACGGCGTATGAGTTGTTGCCTTTTCCTGTGCGTGATTACACCTCATTAGGGCACTTCGTTAGATTCCTATTAACGTATTGTTTTTTATTGAATTATTTGAGGTGGTAAAAATACGGCATCGGACTGATGACGTGTTTGCATAATAAATTCAATCGGTTAATTAGAGGATGGATACCATGTCGGAATTATCCGGTGCAATCAACTCGCTGATTGCTGGTCATTACGCCGATCCTTTCTCCCTGTTGGGCATGCATGAAACCGAAAACGGGCTTGAAGTGCGTGCGCTGCTGCCGGATGCGCTGGACGTTTGGGTGCTGGATAGTGCCACCGGGCGTAAAGTCGGGCAGCTACCGCGCATCGACGATCGTGGTTTTTTCTGTGCAGCCCTGCCTCGTCGTAAACGTCCCTTTGGTTACCAACTGGCCGTCACCTGGGCGCATGCCGCTTTGGTTATCGACGATCCCTATCGGTTCGGCACGTTGCTGGATGCCATGGATATTTGGCTGCTGGCGGAGGGCACTCACCTGCGCCCCTTCGAACGCCTCGGCGCACACCTGGTGACGTTGGATGGCGTTGAAGGCACGCGGTTTGCCGTGTGGGCACCGAATGCGCATCGGGTTTCCGTGGTGGGAGAGTTCAATTTCTGGGACGGACGCCGTCACCCGATGCGCTTGTTGCGTGAAAACGGCATCTGGGAGATTTTTCTGCCGGCGGTGCATGCCGGGCAGCTTTACAAATATGAAGTGGTCGATGTGCACGGCAATGTGCAGCTTAAAGCTGACCCTTACGCGTTTGAGGCGCAAATGCGCCCGGAAACCGCCTCCTGCGTGGTTCGGTTGCCGCCCAAAGTTGAATCCAACGCGCAGCGGCGACAGGCGAACAACTTCGATGCACCCATTTCAATTTATGAAGTCCATCTCGCTTCCTGGCGTCGTCATACCGACAATAACTTCTGGCTAAGCTATCAGGATCTGGCAACGCAGTTGGCAGAATATGCCAACGAGATGGGGTTCACCCATATTGAGCTGCTGCCCATCAACGAACATCCGTTTGATGGTAGTTGGGGTTATCAGCCGCTCGGTCTGTACGCGCCGACGCGGCGTTTTGGTACGCCGCAGGATTTCCGTTGTTTTGTCGATACGCTTCACGAGGCGGGCATTAACGTGCTGCTGGATTGGGTGCCGGGGCATTTCCCGACCGATGCCTATGGCTTGGCGCAGTTTGATGGCACCGCGCTGTATGAATATGCCGATCCGAAAGAGGGGTTTCATCAGGATTGGAACACCCTGATTTATAACTACGGCCGCCATGAGGTGCGTAACTATCTGGCGGGTAATGCGCTGTTCTGGATGGAGCATTACGGTATCGACGGTCTGCGGGTGGATGCGGTTGCCTCAATGGTTTACCGCGATTACAGCAGGGCACAGGGCGAATGGGTGCCCAATTATTACGGTGGCAAAGAGAATCTGGAAGCCATCGCCTTCCTGCGTTACACCAACAACATGCTGGGCCATGAGCGCCCCGATGCCATTACCGTGGCTGAGGAGTCCACCGACTATCCGGGGGTGACGTTGCCGCCGGACTGCAATGGCTTAGGCTTCCATTACAAATGGAACATGGGCTGGATGCACGACACGCTGAGCTATATGCAGCAGGATCCGGTACATCGTAAGTACCACCACGACAAGATGACGTTCGGCATGCTCTATGCCTACAGCGAGAATTTTATTCTGCCGCTGTCACACGATGAGGTGGTGCACGGCAAGCGTTCACTGCTCGATCGTATGCCGGGCGACGTGTGGCAAAAATTTGCCAATCTGCGCGCTTATTACGGCTTTATGTGGGCATTTCCCGGTAAGAAACTGCTGTTTATGGGCGGAGAATTCGCGCAGGGGCGGGAGTGGAATCACGATACCAGCCTGGACTGGCATCTGCTGGATGAACCGGAAGGGTGGCACCGTGGCGTACAGCAGTTGGTGAAGGATTTGAACCACTGCTATCGCGTCCAGCCGCCGCTTTATCAGTTGGATTTCCAACCGGAAGGCTTTGAATGGCGGGTGGTGGATGACCGGGAAAACTCGGTATTCGCCTTTATACGCCGCGACAGGCAAGGCAATGAGGTGCTGGTGGTCAGCAATTTCACCCCGGTGCCGCGTCAAGGCTACCGCATCGGCATCAATCAGCCGGGGCGCTGGCGTGAAATTCTCAATACCGACTCCTGGCATTATCACGGTAGCAATCTGGGTAACGGCGGTGCGTTGGAGAGCGAAGCCATTGGCAGCCACGATCGCGCGCATTCGCTGGTATTGACGTTGCCGCCGCTGGCGACGCTCTATCTGGCGAAGGAGAGGCCATGATCGCACTGCTGCCGGGTAAGCCCGCGCCATTGGGTGCCAGCGTCGATCAACAGGGCATTAATTTCGCGCTGTTTTCCGCCTATGCCGAGCGGGTAGAACTGTGTCTGTTTGATGCCCATCAGCAAGAACACCGCCTCACGTTGCCATCCCGCACGGGAGATATCTGGCACGGTTATTTGCCACTCACAGAGCAGGAACCTACTGCGCGCGCCGGACTGCGCTATGGTTACCGCGTCTATGGCCCCTTTGCGCCGCAACAGGGCCACCGTTTTAATCCGAACAAACTGCTGCTCGATCCCTGTGCTCGCCAGTTAGATGGCTGGGTGGTGGATGACGAGAGTCTACACGGTGGCATTGATGCGCCAGACGAGCGCGACAGTGCTCAGGTGATGCCAAAAGCCGTGGTGGTGGATGAACGTTACGATTGGGGCGATGACGCTCCGCCAGCCACTCCGTGGGGCGAGAGTGTTATCTATGAAGCTCACGTGCGTGGCTTGACCCAGTTACATCCCGAGATTCCCGCCGAATTGCGCGGGACGTACAGCGGTGTAGCACACCCGGTCATGATCAATTATCTGAAAAAACTGGGTATTACCGCCATTGAACTGTTGCCCGTGCAGCAGCACGCCGATGAGCCGCGCTTGCAGAAACTCGGGCTGCGTAATTACTGGGGCTACAACGTGCTGTTGCCGTTTGCCGTTGAGACCAGCCTAGCGGCGCGTGATGATGCGCTCAATGAATTCCGCGATATGGTTAAGGCACTGCATCACGCGGGTATCGAAGTGATCCTTGATGTGGTGTTTAACCATTCGGCAGAGCTGGATGTTGAAGGGCCGACGCTGTCGCTGCGCGGCATCGACAACCAGAGCTATTACTGGCTGACCGAACAGGGCGAATACCACAACTGGACCGGCTGCGGTAACGCGCTGCGTCTCAATCATCCTGCGGTGATTGACTGGGTGATGCAGTCCCTGATTTTCTGGCGTGAAACGTGCCACGTGGATGGCTTCCGTTTCGATCTGGCCACCGTTTTGGGCAGAACCCCGGTGTTTGACCCTGCCGCACCGTTGCTTACCGCACTGCGTGAAGAGCCGCGTTTGCACGGTGTGAAACTGATCGCCGAGCCTTGGGATATTGGCGAGGGCGGCTATCAACTCGGGCGTTTCCCTGCCCCCTTTGCCGAGTGGAGCGATCGCTACCGCGACGATATGCGCCGCTTCTGGCTGTGTGGCGATATTTCTCTGGGCGGTTTCGCCCGCCGCTTTGCCGCGTCGAGCGATATCTTTCAACACGCTCCTCGTTTACCGCATGCGTCGGTAAACAAGCTCACCGCGCACGACGGCTTCACGCTGCGCGATCTGGTCAGTTTCAACCATAAGCACAACCATGCCAACGGGGAAGATAACCGCGACGGCACCGGCAGCAATTTTAGCAACAACCACGGCACCGAAGGGCTGGAGGCGGATGATGCCACGCTGGTACGCCGTGCCGCCAGCCAACGGGCGTTGTTGACGACATTGCTGCTGTCGCAGGGCACGCCCATGCTGCTGGCGGGGGATGAGCACGGGCACAGCCAGCAGGGGAATAACAACGCCTACTGTCAGGATAATGACTTGACCTGGCTTAACTGGGAAACGGCGGATAACGCCTTGAGTGCTTTTACCGCCGGGTTGATTCGGCTGCGACGCGCCATCCCCGCGTTACAGCAGGATGCCTGGTGGCAAGAAGGGGATGGTCATGTGCAGTGGCTGAATGAACGGGCGCAGCCGCTCACGTCGTCGGCCTGGGAGCAGGGAGAACGCCGTTTACAAATCGTCCTGTCGTCTGATTGGTTACTGCTGATTAATGCGAGTGCGTCGCCGTGCGAGATGTCGCTGCCCGCAGGAGATTGGCTGGTGTCGCCGCCGTTTGAGGACTCGAAAGCGCTACGCGGCGGGTTTTGGCAAGGGAATGCCCAATCGGTGTGTGTCTGTACACGCCGCAGTAAGGAGTAGGCCATGGTAAATAATGAGAAGCATGATCCCTTGATGCTCGCACGGCAGCTTCCACTGAAATCAGTGGCGCTGATTCTGGCAGGCGGGCGTGGCTCGCGCCTGAAAGACCTGACCGCGCTGCGCGCCAAGCCCGCTGTCCATTTTGGCGGCAAATTCCGTATCATCGATTTCGCCCTCTCGAACTGTCTGAATTCGGGGATTCGCCGCATCGGCGTGATTACCCAATATCAATCTCACACGCTGGTACAGCATATTCAGCGTGGCTGGTCTTTCCTCAATGCTGAGATGAATGAATTTGTCGATCTACTGCCTGCCCAGCAGCGTCAGGAGACCGATCATTGGTATCGCGGCACGGCGGATGCCGTCTGTCAAAACCTCGACATCATTCGACGCTATCGTGCGGAATACGTGGTGATTCTGGCGGGCGATCACATCTACAAAATGGACTATTCGCGCTTGCTCATCGATCACGTCGACAAACAGGCACAGTGTACCGTGGCATGCTTGCCGGTGCCGCTCAACGAAGCGAACGCATTCGGCATCATGAGCGTGGATAAGCAGCGGCGCATTTTGAGCTTTGACGAGAAGCCGGAACAGCCCACGCCGATGCCGGATGACCCTGAAATGGCGCTCGCCAGCATGGGGATCTATGTTTTTAATGCAGACTACCTTTATCGGTTATTGCAAGAGGACGTCAATCAGCCGGGCTCTTCACACGACTTCGGTAAAGATCTGATTCCGAAAATTGTCGCGCAACGCGATGCCTGGGCGCATCCGTTCTCGCTCTCCTGCGTCACCTCGGGTCAGGATGATTGCCATTACTGGCGCGATGTAGGAACGCTTGAAGCCTATTGGCGGGCCAATCTCGATTTGGCCTCGGTCACGCCAGAGTTGGATATGTACGACAGAAACTGGCCAATACGTTCCGCCATGGATCAACTGCCACCGGCCAAGTTTGTACAAGACCGCTCGGGCAGCCACGGTATGACCATGAATTCGCTGGTGTCCGGCGGTTGTATCGTGTCGGGATCGGTGGTGACACATTCGGTGCTGTTCCCCCGCGTGCGGGTGAACTCGTTTTGCAGCATCGATTCGTCCGTGTTGCTGCCGGATGTGAACGTGGGGCGTTCGTGCCGCCTGCGGCGCTGTGTCATCGACCGTGCGTGTGTTCTGCCGGAGGGGACGGTGATTGGCGAAAATGCCGCTGAAGACAGCCGCCGTTTCTACCGCTCGGAAGAGGGAATTGTGCTGGTGACACGCGCCATGTTGGCGAAGCTGTAGTTGACGAGACTGTGGTTGAAGATGCTGTCGCTCAAGAGACCATCGTTCGCGATGGCGTGGTGCGCGACATCACAGATGAGGGGAACGTGGGAGCAAGAATGCGGGTATTACATGTATGTTCAGAGCTGTTTCCGCTGCTGAAAACCGGCGGATTAGCGGACGTTGCGGGGGCGTTGCCAGCAGCGCAAATCGAAGCAGGGCTGGATGTGCGTGTCATTCTGCCCGCCTTTCCCGATCTGAAAAAAGGTGTCGCCAACCTGCAAACGGTGTGTGAGCTGGACACCTTTGCCGGACACATGGCGCTGCTTTATGGGCACTTCAATGGCGTAGGCATTTACCTGATCGATGTGCCAGAACTGTATGAACGCGCAGGTAGTCCATACCACAATCCGGCGCTGTATGCCTATGCAGACAATTACCTGCGTTTCGCCCTGCTGGGATGGGTGGGATGTGAAATGGCCTGCGGGCTCGATCCTTACTGGCGGCCTGAGGTAGTACACGCCCATGACTGGCACGCGGGGTTAACCTGCGCCTATCTGGCGGCACGCCATCGTCCGGCGAAATCGGTATTTACCGTGCACAATCTGGCGTTTCAGGGGTTGTTCCATGCCCGTCATATGGCCGATATTCAACTGCCGGGTGATTTCTTCCAGGTGTACGGCCTGGAGTTTTACGGGCAGATCTCCTACCTCAAGGCTGGGCTGTATTATGCCGATCATGTCACCACCGTCAGCCCAACCTATGCGCACGAAATCACCTTGCCTGAATTTGGCTACGGGATGGAAGGGCTGCTGCGTACGCGGGAAGAGGAGGGGCGGCTGTCGGGCATTCTTAATGGTGTTGATGATGCCATCTGGAGTCCGGCGCACGATGCGCTGCTGTCACATTCCTACGCCCGTGAAACGTTGGTCAATAAAGCGCACAACAAGCGCCAACTGCAAATCTCCATGGGATTGACCGTGGATGAGAAAATCCCGGTGTTTGCTATCGTCAGTCGCCTGACACATCAAAAGGGGCTAGATTTGGTGCTGGAGGCCGTGCCGGAATTGCTGGAGCAAGGGGCGCAACTGGTGGTGCTGGGTGCCGGTGATGCCGATTTGCAGGAAGGGTTCCTGGCGGCGGCGGCAGAATATCCCGGGCAGGTTGGCGTACAGATCGGCTATCACGAAGCGTTTTCGCATCGCATTATTGGCGGCGCTGATGTCATCATGGTGCCCAGCCGCTTTGAGCCCTGCGGGCTCACGCAGTTGTATGGGTTGAAGTACGGCACGCTGCCGCTGGTGCGTCATACCGGCGGTTTGGCGGATACCGTTGCGGATTGCTCGCTGGAGAATCTGGCTGATGGCCTTGCCACCGGTTTTTCCTTCGGCGATTGCAATGTCGATGCGCTTTCCCGAGCGATTCGCCGCGTGTTTGTGTTGTGGTCTCGTCCCACGCTGTGGCGTTATGTGCAACGTCAGGCGATGGCGATGGACTTTAGCTGGCAGGTAGCTGCGCAGGCATATCGTGCACTTTACCAGCGCTTATGACCCTCAATAATTCGCGTTGCGGAAAAGCGGTAAACGCATCTGCAACGTGAAGTGTGACGGGTATAGCCGTGCGTTGCATGGTGAGGACAACATGCAGGGGCGTTAGCGATCTCGGTCAAACAACGCTTGTCGTAACACTCATGATTGGGAATAAACGTAATGAACTCTCCGTTTATCTACAACTCACCCACGCTCAGCGTGGACGCGCTAAAGCATTCCATTGCCTATAAGTTGATGTTCAGCATAGGTAAAGATCCCTCTATCGCCAACAAGCACGAGTGGCTGAACGCCACGCTGCTCGCGGTGCGCGATCGCATGGTAGAGCGCTGGCTACGCTCCAACCGGGCGCAGCTCTCGCAGGATGTGCGACAGGTCTACTATCTCTCGATGGAGTTTCTGCTGGGCCGAACGCTGTCAAATGCGCTGCTGGCGATGGGGCTCTATGAAGACCTGAAGCAAGCGTTGGACGACATGGGGCTGGATCTGGATGAACTGATCGAGGAAGAGAACGATCCAGGGCTGGGTAACGGTGGCCTCGGGCGTTTGGCGGCCTGCTTCCTGGATTCGCTGGCGACCATGGCGCTGCCCGGCCGTGGCTATGGTATCCGCTATGAATACGGCATGTTTGCGCAAAAGATTGTCAACGGTCAGCAGGCCGAATCCCCGGACTATTGGTTGGAATACGGGAACGCCTGGGAATTTCCGCGTCACAGTACGCGCTATACGGTGCGTTTTGGCGGGCGCGTACAGCAGGAAGGGAGCAAGGCGCGCTGGGTGGAAACCGAAGAGATCATTGCCAGTGCCTATGACCAGATAATCCCCGGCTACGACACCGATGCGACCAACACGCTGCGGCTGTGGGGCGCGCAGGCCAGCAGTGAAATCAATCTGGGCAAGTTCAATCAGGGTGATTACTTCGCTGCGGTGGAGGACAAAAACCACTCGGAGAACGTATCACGGGTGCTTTACCCCGATGATTCCACCTACTCCGGGCGTGAGTTACGCCTGCGTCAGGAGTACTTTCTGGTGTCTGCTACGGTGCAGGATATCCTGAGCCGTCACTGGATGATGCACAACACCTATAACAATCTGGCGGATAAATTTGCCATTCACCTTAACGATACCCATCCGGTGTTGGCGATCCCCGAACTGATGCGCTTGTTGATCGATGAACACAAGTTCAAATGGCTGGATGCCTGGCAGGTGGTGACGAGCGTCTTCTCTTACACCAACCATACGCTGATGCAAGAAGCGCTGGAAACCTGGCCGGTGGACATGTTGGGCAAGATATTGCCGCGCCATCTGCAACTGATTTTTGAAATCAATGAGCACTTTCTCGAAGAGGTGCAACAGAAATTCCCGAAAGATAACGAACTGCTGGCGCGCGTTTCCATCATTGATGAAACCAACGGCCGCCGGGTGCGCATGGCCTGGCTGGCGGTGGTCGCCAGCCACAAGGTGAACGGCGTATCGGAGCTGCACTCCGATTTGATGGTACAGTCGCTGTTTGCTGATTTTGCACGCATCTATACCGATCGCTTCTGTAACAAGACCAACGGCGTTACGCCGCGACGCTGGCTGGCGCTGGCGAACCCGTCGTTGTCGAAAGTGCTGGATGATGCGATTGGTAAGAACTGGCGTACCAACCTCCGCCAGTTAGACGATATTAAGCCACAGGCGGATTTTCCAGCGTTTGTGCAGAAGGTGCGTAAGGCGAAGCTGGCGAACAAGCAACGTCTGGCAGAGTATGTGGCCGAGCATCTGGATGTGGTTATCGATCCTGAGGCGTTGTTCGATGTGCAGATCAAGCGCATTCATGAGTACAAACGGCAACTGCTCAATCTGCTGCACATTATTACGCTGTATAACCGCATCAAGGATGAACCCAAGGCCAAGCGCGTGCCGCGCGTGGCGATTTTCGCGGGCAAAGCGGCGTCGGCGTACTACATGGCGAAGCACATCATCAACCTGATCAACGATGTTGCGGCGGTGATCAACCACGATCCCGACATGCATGACAAGCTGAAGGTGGTGTTTATTCCCAACTACAGTGTCAGTCTGGCGCAGATCATCATTCCTGCGGCCGATCTGTCTGAACAGATCTCGTTGGCGGGCACCGAAGCTTCCGGCACCAGTAACATGAAATTTGCGCTCAATGGGGCACTGACCATCGGTACGCTCGATGGAGCCAACGTGGAAATGTTGGAGCACATTGGCGAAGAGAACATGTTTATTTTTGGCAACACCACGGAACAGGTCGAGGCACTGCGCAAGAACGGCTACAACCCGCGTGAAATTTACGAGAAAGACGAGGAGTTACACCGGGTACTGACGCAGATTGCCACCGGGGTTTTCAGCCCGAACGATCCCAGACGCTACGGCGATCTGTTCGATTCGTTGGTGAATTTTGGCGACCATTGGCAGCTGTTGGCGGATTATCGTAGCTATGTTGATACCCATGACCGGGTGGATGAGCTTTACCGCACACCGGATGAATGGACGCGCAGGAGCATCCTTAATATCGCCAATATGGGTAATTTCTCGTCTGACCGTACCATTCAGGAGTATGCCGACGATATCTGGGATATCAAACCGATACGGTTGTAACGTCCCCCACGTCATCCTCGGCGAAAGCCGGGGATCTCTGACAGAAGGAACACGTTTTCCCTGTAGGAGATTCCCGCTTTCGCTGGAAAGACGAGTAGCGTGCAGGATCACCTGTGTGATTACTCCTCAGTACCATAATAGAGTTTCCCGATTTTAATCAACGGTCTGCCCTGTGATTTGCGGTGCAGATTGCTGTCACGCAGAGAATAAACGCAACCGCAGTACTCCTGCTGATAAAACTGCTCTCGCTTGCTGATCTCGATCATGCGCGCCGAACCGCCCCCTTTACGCCAGTTGTAATCCCAGTACACCATGCCCGGATAGTGCGAGGCGGCCCGCTGACCGCAGTCATTAATTTGTTGCATGTTTTTCCAGCGCGAAATGCCGAGCGAGCTGCTGATCACCGTAAAGTCGTTTTCCGCCGCATACAGCGCGGTACGCTCGAAGCGCATATCAAAACACATGGTGCAGCGCACGCCGCGCTCCGGTTCCCACTCCATTCCTTTTGCCCGTTCAAACCAGTTATCCGTGTCGTAGTCGGCATCAATAAAGGGCACCCCATGCTTCTGGGCGAAGCGAATATTTTCTTCCTTACGGATGAGATACTCCTTCTGCGGATGAATATTGGGGTTGTAGAAGAAAATGGTGTAGTGAATCCCGGAGGCCTGAATGGCTTCCATCACTTCTCCTGAACACGGTGCGCAGCACGAATGCAGCAGGAGGTTGTCCGCCCCATTGGGCAGCGTCAGCGTCGGGCGTTTCAATGGCGTACTGGTCATATATTCCGTTATGTGGCTGGCTGTACTTGTTTGAAGTGTAGCATTGCTAACGCGCAGGGCGGCTAACGGCCTCACCCGGTGCGTTTTCTTGCAATATTGATGCGTGTTTTTTGCACAGAGCCATTTTCATGATCTGTCTCATTTCCAGTGTAAATTCCCACCCTTTTTCTGGGGAAATCGGTAGAATTTCCGGCCCTGATAACCCTCTGTGTTGAAGAGTTGACCGTGTCCACAAGCCTGATTGTTCCTGAACGCCATCTGTTTTCTTACCCACGCTACTGGGCCGAGTGCTACGGCACTGCGCCATTCTTGCCCATGAGCCGCGCAGAGATGGATGAACTGGGCTGGGACAGCTGCGACATTGTGCTGGTAACAGGGGATGCTTATGTGGACCATCCCAGTTTTGGTATGGCGATCGTTGGCAGGATGTTGGAGTCACAGGGGTTTCGGGTTGGGATTATTGCCCAGCCGGACTGGACGCAGAAAAACGACTTTATGCGCCTGGGCAAGCCGAACCTGTTTTACGGCGTGACGGCAGGCAATATGGATTCGATGATCAACCATTACACTGCCGATCGTAAAGCGCGCCATGATGATGCGTATACGCCAGATAATATCGCCGGTAAGCGTCCAGACCGCGCCACGCTGGTTTATAC
>NZ_JAGFPF010001100.1:0-724 GCF_025962695.1 Candidatus Symbiopectobacterium sp. NZEC135
ACGGGGATTATTATTGGGTTAAAGCCAGCTCTACGCCGCTGATGAAAGACGGCGAACTGGCGGGATTCATGTCCGTGCGCACGCCCGTCGGGCAAGAAGACATTCAACAGGCCAGCGCGCTGTATCAGGAAATGAATGATGGCAAGCTCACCTATCGAACCCTTTACCAGGGCGTGTTGATATTTACCGGGCCGCTAAAACTTCTCAGTATCGGCAAAGTCATCCCGTTGCGCTGGCGTATTCGCAGCTATCTCTTGATGCTGTTTGTTTTTACCTTGATGGCCTTATATGTCACCATTCCCATTACGCCGCCGCTCGCCCTCTTTTTGCTGTCATTCTTTTTCGCCACCTTGCTTGCCAGTGAGTTTCTGGTGCGACATATTGCCGCCCCGTTAGAAAAAATTCTGTCTCAGGCAATTAACTCTGCATCGGGTCAGGCAGACAACCACTTCCAATTAAATCGTGTCGATGAGGTTGGCATGTTGCTGCGTGCTGTCAATCAATCAGGCATGAATTTTCGCACCTTTGTGGATGACGTGAACGGACAACTGCGAGAAGTGCGCAGCGCCTGTGTGTCCATCGCCCATGACAACCTGACGCTAAGTCAGCGCTGTGAGGATACGGCGCAAAGCCTGCAAAATACCGCAGCGTCAATGGAACAGTTAACCGCTACCGTCAAAAATAACGCGACCGCTTCCCACATGGCTTCGCAGTGTGCCATGGA
>NZ_JAGFPF010001102.1:0-722 GCF_025962695.1 Candidatus Symbiopectobacterium sp. NZEC135
CCAGCCGACTCATGGCAAATCCGACGTGTACCAATACCCAACTGCCGATCAGGCTGGCAGCGTCAACGCCGTCTGCCACCAGCGCGACATTCACTTCACGCTTAACGCCGCAGACATCCACCCACGCCGTATCCTGTACGTTGTCCGCTAATGCGATGACTTTTCCGGGAATGCCGAGACACATGGTGATGATCCTTGTTGATGAATATGGGCTGCCGTATACCGATTTAGCAATGTTTATGCCAACGATACAATCAATGTTTCCGCCTATATCGCTATACCCGTCATTGTCGATGCCCCAACTGGCTGAGGTTTGCTTTTTTCTTCGATGAACTTGAGAATATAATGCAAACCGCTACTGTCAATGTTGTCTCCAGGGAAATAGGAGATATCAACAGGGTAAAATTGGTTCCTTGAGGCATTGTATAAAAAGTTATTTTCCGACATATCTGTGGGAGGACAACCTTTTTCACACATTTCGTATAATAACAAAATAAAATCCTCCGCTGCATTATCATAAAAATAATCAACCTTGGACAAAGGAACACCATCAATTTTATCCAACTGAATAATTCCCTGCGCAATAATACAGGCAGAATTCTTTCCATAAAATAGCCGGAAAGAATCTGCTTGCCGCGCGACCTCATCGGCCGAAACATCATCAAAGAAAATTTTCAACACTTTCCCGGGGTTTTTGTTATCTTCGACCACAATGGCCTGCG
>NZ_JAGFPF010001101.1:0-722 GCF_025962695.1 Candidatus Symbiopectobacterium sp. NZEC135
TGTGTCTGGGCAGATCCAGCATATGGTCGGTGTGAACAACGTCAAAACGCTGGTTGCCATCAATAAAGACAAGAATGCCCCGATTTTCAATAGCGTTGATTACGGTATCGTCGGCGATCTTTATAAAATTCTGCCGGCGTTAACCGCCCGGTTAAACCGTTAACGCAAGGTAAAGGATTAACACACTATGGCAGACGATATTTTTGACGCCATCATCGTGGGGGGAGGGCTGGCCGGTGCCACAGCCGCCTACGTATTGGCACAAGCCGGGCTGGATGTGCTGGTGATTGAACGCAGCAATGTCTCGGGTGGAAAAAACATGACGGGTGGGCGGCTCTATGCCCACAGCCTGGAGCGCATCATGCCGGGGTTTGCCGAACGCGCGCCGCTGGAGCGTCAGGTCACTCGAGAGAAAATATCCATGCTGACAGCGGATAGCGGCGTCACGCTGGACTACCAGCACGCGGCTTCTGCGCTGCCCGAAGAGCGCTCCTACACCGTGTTACGCGCCACGTTTGATCCCTGGTTGATGGGGGAGGCGGAGGCTGCGGGCGCGCAATTGATCCCCGGCGTACGCGTTGACGAATTGATCGTGCGAGAAGGGAAGGTGTGTGGCGTCAGAGCGGGCGAAGACGAAATTGAAGCGCGCGTTGTGATTCTGGCTGACGGGGTTAATACACTGTTGGGGGAAAAGCTGGGTATGGTGCGCCATGTCAATCCCC
>NZ_JAGFPF010001103.1:0-719 GCF_025962695.1 Candidatus Symbiopectobacterium sp. NZEC135
TGCCATGCCGCTGTGCCTGTGACATAAAACGCTGCCATGACTCCGCGGGCAACACATAGCGTCTGCGCTGGAAGCGGGGCTTGGCGATGGTCTCGGGCCTCACCGCCAGCGGCAAGGCGGGTGCAGCGGGCAACGTTGCCAGTCGCTCCAGCCAGTAGGACTTAGCCTGCGGCATCAGCGCCGCGCTACACTCCGCCTGCCCACATTGATAATCCCGATAGTGGATGCGCAACGCGGGCAGTGCCGCCGTCGGATTGCAGTACAATGCATCCCATTCGGTGAACAGGATCATGATGCTACGCCCATCGAACATCATACTGTCGAGACTGACCATCAGCCGCTGGCGCGCATCGCCCCCTTGCTGATAATCCACCACATGAATGGAAAACAGCGGCCATTCACGCACATCGTAAACCCGGTGCGACAGCGTATCGCGCCAGGTTTGCAACGCCCCTTCGACATCGTCGCAGGCGCTATGACGTTCAATGCGATAGGGCCGCGTATCGGGCAGCACCTGCTGCTCTCCGGCTTCTGTCACCACCGCACGCAGCATGGCGTGGCGCGCGATCAACTGTTGCCAGGCAGCTTCAAGCCGTGCGACATCCAGCCCTTCGCCATCAAACTCGATATAAAAATGCGAGCCGACGCCGCCCAGCGTCATCTGTTCGCTGCGGCCAATCCAGAAGGCGCGCTGAATGTCACTGAGCGGGAAGGATTTA
>NZ_JAGFPF010001105.1:0-718 GCF_025962695.1 Candidatus Symbiopectobacterium sp. NZEC135
CAGTCAGGCCAAACATTTTACTGATACCGCGCGCGTCCCAGGCGACGGTCGGGCTCAGCTGTGTGACGCTGGGGCAGGCCATTTCAGCGAAATAAATGTTGCGTGCACCCTGATACAGCTTGCCGCACACCTCGGCGGTTCCACCCAGTTCGGTATACAGGAATGGGGTGTAGACCAGATGATGCAGCCCGGTTGGGATCAGAATACGCTCAAGGAAGCCGTAAATAGCGACCCCAAACGGGCCTGCGCCTTTAATCGCAAAGGCCAGTGCGCTAATGCCGTGCTGGGCATAGGGCCAGACGGTGCTCATGACAAAACCGAGCAATATTGCGCTGGGGATCGCCAGAATGGTGACAAAACAGTGGCCAGAGTAGATAGCCATCACGCCGTTAAACTGTTTGCTGGAATAACGGTTAAACAGATAACCGGCAAACGCGCCGATGAGGATACCGGCGAACACGCCCATTTCCAGCACTTGCACGCCCAGCACCATGCCTTGTCCGGCAGGACGCATCTCCGCTGCGGGCACCAGTTTGCCCTGAAGTTGCAGCGTAATGTTCATCGCGTTGATAAAAATGATGAAGGTCACCAGCCCGATCAGCGCGGCATAGCCTTTATCACGCGTGGCAAGGCCGATGGGAATACCAACGGCAAACACCAGCGCCAGATTGGCCAGAATGGCAACGGCGGATTTGGCGATCAGTTGACCAAAACTCTG
>NZ_JAGFPF010001104.1:0-718 GCF_025962695.1 Candidatus Symbiopectobacterium sp. NZEC135
CCTGGAGCGGCATCAGGCTTAAATTGCTGCGCAGCCTGATATTATTGACATACCGCATTGCTTTGTAAGCGAGTGACAGGTCTTTACTGAGCAATTTTTCAATCTGCTCGTAATTTAATTCCTGTTTATTTACCTCGCTAAGTAGCTGTAATACATTGTAATTATTGACTGATAGTCGGCGCGATTGAATGATTTCTGGTTTGCTGAAAAAGTATCCCTGAAACAGAGAAATACCTAATTGCTTTGCCTGAGAAAATTGCTCACGCGTCTCGACTTTTTCCGCGAGAAGGGTGATGTGCCGGTAGGGGAGTTTGTTGATGTAGGAGCCGATGTCGGCAAAGGAAGAAAGCGTCAGATCGAATTTCAGCACATCAATATAAGGAAGAAAACGATCCCATTCGGGAGCCATCAGAAAATCATCCAGGGCGAGCTTAAAGCCTCTCTTTTTCAAACGCTTTACCGAGGCCAGTAAAGTGTCATCAGGCGGTGCGTTTTCCAGAATTTCCAGTACCACCTTTTCTGGCGGTAATGCCTCAACCAGGCCATTGGTGAGCATCTGATGTGGAACGTTGATATAGCTGATGTGATCGTCCACCAGTCGACTTAATGAATTCGTTAAAAACTGTTCCGTTATGATTTGTGCGGTGGCGTATTCTGGGGTGACGTCGGCGAACGCATTGCCAATACCATCTCGGAAGAGCAGCTCATAAGCGACGGG
>NZ_JAGFPF010001085.1:0-734 GCF_025962695.1 Candidatus Symbiopectobacterium sp. NZEC135
CTATTTTATGACGTTTATCGGCGCCCTGAGTGCGCAGGCATTACTCACGCTCAATGTACGCTACAAATATTATCTCTATTTATTCCATTTCTTACTGGTGACCAGTGCCATCATCCTGACCCAGACACGGGCGGCCATTTTTGTTTATCCCCTGATTGGGGCGATGATCCTGTTATCGGAGGTGCGTCATAATAGACGTACCTTGCTTAAGGGCGTGCTGGGCTCCATCGTGACGCTAACGCTCTGCATTGCACTGTTCCACGACACGATCCATAAACGCACCAGTGATTTGATCAATGACATGCGCAGTTACAGCCAGAACAACAGTCAAACCTCGGTAGGCGCACGGTTTGCCATGGTGCAATCCGGCATGGACGCAGGGCTTGCTGCACCGTTCGGGCAATCCGCCGAGCGG
Organism: Candidatus Symbiopectobacterium sp. NZEC135; assembly: GCF_025962695.1. Taxonomy (NCBI): domain Bacteria; kingdom Pseudomonadati; phylum Pseudomonadota; class Gammaproteobacteria; order Enterobacterales; family Enterobacteriaceae; genus Symbiopectobacterium; species Candidatus Symbiopectobacterium sp. NZEC135. The sequence goes on from NZ_JAGFPF010001085.1 coordinate 416, forward strand.
CGCGCGGAAGATATCACCGCCCTCGCACAGCAGACGCCAGCCATGAGGGGCGCGGTGAGCTACCTGAACGTGCATCTGCATAACGATGCGATTGAAGCTTTTTCATTGAAAGGCTGGCCCGGTGCGCTACTGATTGTTTTGTTTTATCTCGCGCTCTCTTATTTTTCGATTTTTGTGCTGCGCAGCCACTTCTCCATTGCGCTGTTATTTGCCTTACTTATGTTTGGCTTGAGTGATGTCATTCTCTTTGCTCGAGATATGTTAATGGCGTGGCTGGTCACGTTGTGTCTTGGCATGACACTGACGGGAAAATGGACCC
>NZ_JAGFPF010001106.1:0-716 GCF_025962695.1 Candidatus Symbiopectobacterium sp. NZEC135
GTCACGGCGCGAGGACGACATGTTCATGGTCAGATCCCCCGTGGCAATGCGTTCGGCGATGGTGAGCGTATGGGTGAGCGGCGCGGTGATTTGTCGCGAAATAAACCAGGCGATCAGCAGGCCAGCCAGCAGGGTGATCAAGGCCGTGACGGTCAACTGGATTTCTGAGGCACGTACATTGTGGTCGGTTTGCTGCAACTGTGCGTTAAGCAGTTCGGTGATGCGATCGCTTAGCGCTACGGCGATGTCGTTCATCTGCGTGACGCTCTCCATCTCCTTCTGGTAAGCCGGCATGTAAGAGAGCACCTGCTCCTCATAATGGTTCATGGTGCTCAGAACCGGATCCAGTGTTTCCCGTTGCTCGACGGAAAGGCTCTGACTCAGGAAGGTCAATGCCGTTTGTGCGTCATTGATGGCGTCGGTCAGCGTTTCTTCTGCTGCCTTGGTGCGTTCCAGCAGTAAATTGTTCAGATGGAAACGCACTGTCATTAGCTTGGTTTTAAAATCGGCCAGCAGCAGTTGCTGTGATTGGCTATCGCCCGTCGCGCGCAGTTGATCGTCAAGCTTGCTCATCGCCTGATCGGTGCCGTCCAGGCTCCAGCTTTTTCTGACCTTATCTTTGGTGGTAACGGCATCCAGATAGTTTTGGCGCTGCTGCTTGTAGCTGTTTATCGTGGTCGTGATGTTATCGAGCGTTTTGATGTCCTGAGTGGACC
>NZ_JAGFPF010001108.1:0-715 GCF_025962695.1 Candidatus Symbiopectobacterium sp. NZEC135
GCTGGGCGGATTTATCAACGCCCGTCGCCGCCTTGAACTACGCGGCACCGTCAACAACATTAGCGTCTACGACGATTTTGCACACCACCCAACGGCGATCCTTGCCACGTTGGCCGCATTACGCAGCAAAGTGGGCGGAACGGCACGCATTTTGGCCGTGCTGGAGCCACGCTCTAACACCATGAAAATGGGCGTTATCAAGAATGAGCTAGCCCCGTCATTAGGCCGTGCAGACGAGGTGTTCCTGTTCCAGCCGCAGCACATTCCGTGGCAGGTGGTTGAAGTGGCTGATGCCTGTGTGCAGCCGGCGCACTGGAGCGCGGATATCGACACGCTGGTAGAGATGATCGCCAAAACCGCTCAACCGGGTGACCATATTCTGGTGATGAGTAACGGCGGGTTCGGCAATATTCACAACACGCTGCTGGCGGCGTTGGAGAAGAAAGCAGCATCCGCGCAGGATGAAAGCGACGAGCGGTAAAACAGAACTAAAGCCAAAAGGACGGCTTTTCGTCCTTCGAGGTTGCTGATAAACCGACCTAAAACAGCGACACTCACCTCTCTCTGTCATCCTCGGCGCAAGCCGGGGATCTCTGCCAGAAGAAACGCGTTTCACCTGCAAGAGATTCCCGCCTTCGCGGGAATGACAGAACGTCAAAAAGGACGGTTTCCCGTCCTTTTTTCGTTGATGCGTTTAGTATGGTTTACACATTAC
>NZ_JAGFPF010001107.1:0-715 GCF_025962695.1 Candidatus Symbiopectobacterium sp. NZEC135
GTGCACCTGGTGGTAGCGGAGTAGGGAACGCAACACCGGAACATGCCCTTTCTGATCCACGGCCAGCGCAGCGGCTTTCTGATGGGCAAGGTGGCTGGCGATCAAAATGGGTTGTGTTGCACTAGATGGTGTCGACATCGCGCACTTAAAGTATGCCTTTCAGCGCGATGTACTGTAGCAACATGATGGTTTTGCCATCGGCGATCAGACCGCTGTCAATCGCCTCCAGCGCTTGCTCCAGGGGCATTTCCAGCACTTCGATATCCTCCCCTTCCGCTTTAATCCCTCCTCCGAAACCTGCACGATCGTGCGCGCGGTATTCGGCAATAAAGAAAAACAGCTTCTCGGTGACCGAGCCGGGGCTCATAAAGGCTTCAAACACTTTTTGCACGTTGGTGATGCGGTATCCTGTTTCCTCCTCCGCTTCCGCTTTTATCCGGCTTTCTGGATCCATGTTATCGAGCAGGCCAGCCGCGGTTTCGATCAGAAAACCGTGATAGCCATTGACATAGGTCGGAAAACGAAACTGGCGCGTTAACACCACTGTGCGCTGTTGCCGGTTATACAGCAGGATGGTGGCACCGTTGCCGCGATCGTAAACTTCACGGTGTTGTCGCTGCCATTCGCCGTCGCGGCGTTGTAAATCAAAGGTGTATTTTTTCAGCGTATACCAATCGTCAGAGAGAATCTGGCAGTTTTGTATGCGTATTTCTGC
>NZ_JAGFPF010000110.1:0-5553 GCF_025962695.1 Candidatus Symbiopectobacterium sp. NZEC135
GATGTTCTGCCAATGTCCAATACCGTTGGTTATTTGCGCCCTTTTCTGCTGGATAAGCAAAAAGCATTGGTCTGTGGCAGATAATTACCCTGCCGTCTATGCCCATCGTGGGTTCAGTCATTATGGGATAGCGTGTTTGCTATCCCGATTGTTGCCTAAGACTAATCGTTAATAAACACGCTCACGATGTCAAAATCATAAAATTGAATTTTGAAAGAAATCAAAGGGATTATGTCATTCAGTACAGGCTCGTTCTGCACTTTGCATAAGGATGCGCCATGTTTAGTCATATCCCGAGTCACAGCCCATCGCTGCCGCCCTCTTCCCCCCTGAAAACAGAGCAACATAATCCCCGAGATGGCCGATATACAGACAACAAACCGGGCTCCTCTTGCAGAAACGTCACGGAAAATCTCAATCTTATTGCAAACAATGCGGCAACGTTAACTCGAAGCCAAGAACAAGAAACAGCGGCCCCAACTTATAAGCCAGCAGGCTCAATGAGTTATATTTCTATTGCTGAAGGACAACACTTAAGACACCTGAGAAATTTTGTAGATTCTTCTTACAAGATTTCAGGCGCTATTGATGATAAGGAACAGGTTATTCTGCAACTGAAAAACATCTACTCAGAAGAGTATCTCAATAAATCAATTGCTGGCCCTGATGAGGATATGGATGAATTAATCGATTCATTTAACAAGCAAAAACTGTATGTGAAATTTCATTTCATTGATCTGTTCTCAATTTATGACTACGGTAAGGATGGCTATGTAGATATCAATAAAACCTTATTAGCCCTTGCGCCAGGAGCCCTCAGACCGCCACACATTGCTCAACTGGCATTAACCCTACATCACTTGGCCATGAAGCAAGCCAATGATGATGAGTATTTCAGCAACGCCGTTCCCTTGTTCAGAGGGGAAGTAAGGAAAAGTGAGGATTTCGAGGATATTGAAGAGGGTGACATTTTTTCCTCACCCATCTTCTTCAGTACTTCCGACGATCAAGATGTTGCTGACTCTTTCCTCGGTGATAAGGATGCGCTAGAGCAGGGAGAAATAAATGTGCTTTATACTATAGAGAAAATTACACCTTATTCTGGCGCACACTTATCAGACATCATGGATGATAGAGAAAATGAATTTTTATTCCTCCCTGATATAAAATTCATCATTACAGAAAAAGAATTTAACGAAGAGGATAGCACACTCAACGTGACGATGAGCCAATTACCTATCAGCAAAAACGTTTTTTTCGATCAGCTAAACACATTGATAAAACAAGCCGTGTTCGCCGGTGATTTTACAAAAAAAATGAGCGACATGACATTAACCTCCCCTGGAATAAACCACCGAAACATTGAAGAATATCTGGCAACAGTAAAAACGCCTGACCAAGCTATGATGATGCTGCACCAAATAGATAAAGAGGCATCGATACGCGCTAAAAACGCAGTTAAACACACGCTGGATAATATCAGTCATGAAGCAACAACAAGTAAGAAAATGAAAATAGAGGAAGCAATAAAACCGCCTGGGGCGTCACCGGTTACTGAGCAAGATAAAAACAGGGAAATAGAGTACAGGTTGAAAAAAATAAAAGCCTTCAGGGCAGCATTAAACATGGAGAAATTAGAACAACGGCTCAGTGTTATCCGACAGTTTAACCTTGACAGCTATGCTGATGAGCAAGGCCGAGGAGATCGTAGCGAACAGGGCACCGCAATGCGTTCTCCTCACGACCACGGGAGTAAATAGGGGGAGCGATAAGACTCGGGCAGAGAAAGGCTGCACCACCCAAGGGATATGGCAATTTACATGCCTATCCCCAGCAGGTTTTCGGGGGGAATTAACACAACGTTAAACAAGCTGATACGCTTTAATTTTACGCCAGAGCGTCGTTTGACTAATGCCTAGCATGACAGAGGCCTTCACTCTGTCGCCCTCAGTCAGGGTAATAACGTCGGAAATCAGCCTTTTTTCTTGTTTTTTCAGCAAATCAATATCATCGCTCTTCACGCTAGAGGGTTGCACAGGGTTTCCATCCCCCTGCCAGGGCGCTGTAATTTTACAGACGCTGTGGATGTCTTCCTTATCGACAACATCCTTATCAAACAGCACAATCAATCGGTGAATCGCCGCATGAAGTTCCCGCACGTTACCCGGCCAGGAATAGTGGTTTAAAAAGGCTACGGCGCGATCGGTAAACGCCATTTCTCGTCCATAACGAAATAACAGATCCTTGATAATTAGCATGACATCGCCAGTTCGTTCCCGTAACGCAGGAAGCGCCAGATCCAACACATTGATGCGATAATAGAGATCTTGCCGAAAATCGCCTGATGTCACCAAATCAGCTAAGGGTTTATTGCTGGCAGTGATCAGTCGGAAATCCACCGCGAGTAGCGTGTCGCCACCCAGTCGCGAAAATTGTTTCTCTTGCAATATTCTGAGCAATTTAATCTGAACCGATAAAGGCGCTTCGCTGATTTCATCAATAAAAACCGTGCCGTTCATCGCCATTTCAAATATACCCGCCTTTCCCCCACGACGTGCATTGGTGAATGCCCCTTCGACATAGCCAAACAGTTCGCTTTCCAGGATCCCTTCAGGAATGGCGGCACAGTTTATGGCAATGAACGGGGCATTTTTGCGTTCACTGGCATTATGAATACTTTGAGCAAACAGCTCTTTCCCCGTACCCGTTGCGCCAAAAATAAACACAGGGAGATCGTGGCTGGCATACACTTTCGCGCGGTTAATCGCCTCACGTATCGCTGCTGACTCGCCCACAATATCGGAGAACGAGTAAGCCGCACAAAACCCCTTCACCTCTGATTTTTTCCCACCCCGGGCAGACGCGGCCAGAGCACTATCTTGTTTGAATCCGCTGATAATGGTGTAAACATATTGCTTGTGCGTCACGTGCTTGATGCTGGCGTGAATCACGTCACCATCAATGTCTAACAGCTGTTCCTTGACGTTAATTTCATTAATAATGCTACCAAAAATGCCTTTATAGGCCTCTTTTTGGAAAATTTTATCACCGATGCTACAACGAAATAACCCCATGCCTTTTGCGTTGATATTAATGACTTCCCCGGACTGGTCGATACACATGATACCTTCACGGGATTGATTCAGCGCAGCATAGGACATAGAGAGCTTCATGCTCTCCTTATTAATATACTTAAGCAAACTGAATGCTTCGTTAAGGGCTTGTTCAATGGAGATATTATCGGTGTCTCCCATGATGACCTTGAGACCGTATTTTTTTGCCATTTCGGCCACGGTCAGGCCACCAATTACCAGTTTATACTCATTTGCAGCCAGATTTTTAATCACATGCTCAATATCATTATGATTATAAACCTGGCAGATTTTAAACTCTTCACCGGTCATTGTCTGATAATGACGTAAAACGTTACAGAATTGAGGGAACCCGACTACCGCAATTTTTTCCGTTCTGTCTTTTGCTTCCTGTAAGCTGCGATAAATACCGTGAAAATCATGAGCAATTTCAATAACAGGAATAGTCACGCTGCTTCTTAACAGTGCTGCAGTACCACCACGACTAATAATGATTTTAGTGCCGCCGTTGATCAACCCCTGTGCTTTATCAACGACATCTGAGTAATGAAACTCATACACCGGAATCTCGATATTTCGCTCAATTAATACATTTGAAATTCGCTGTGTAATGGTATTCGACACTGAAAATATGACGATATCGTTATTTGGCATGTTCGGCCTGCGGGTTGTAGAATATTACCGATAATTATATCGTTACGCACTTGCAAATCAATCTATTAAAGAGCGACTGCGGACAGCCAAAGCCCCAGTACATTCTTGTTCTGTACCGGGGCTTATCAGCATTGATGGCATCTCACTCAGAAAGTGTGACGGCGATAAACAATCTGCCCTTTACATATCGTTGCACAATTATCGATATAGCGGTCGGCTTCTACTTTAATTCCACGCGTATCTTCAAATGTGATTGCCTGCTTACGTAATTTAACAATAGCAATATCCGCAAATGCGCCTGGTTGTAATGTCCCAATGTCTCCCGACATTTTCATCAGCCGGGCAGGCGTTTGTGTCACCGCGCGGAGTACATCGAAGAAAGACATGCCCATATTCAGGTATTTCGACATAATAAATAACAAGCTAAACACTTTATCCGTGCGCAGACTATTTCTCTGTGTCAAATCGGTACTGATGATATCAGGATAGAAACCTTGCTCCATGGCATTACTGGCAACGGCAAAATCGAAATGGGCGACGCCATTTGAACAGTCAAAAATGACGCCTCTGGTTTGCGCTTCTTTTATCGAGGCATACACCTCACCATGTGCGTCGAGAATAGAGTTACCGGTTCCGTGGAAACAGTGGGCGTAGATATCGTCTTTTCTAAAGTGCCCAATAAGCTCATCGGCTGCCAGCAGTGAGTCGGTAACATGCACACACAGCGTAGTCTCTAACTTTCTGACCAGATCTACCGTGGTCAGAAAGGGATCGGCGCTGTAATTTTTTCCGCGAGCGATATCCTGACTGTAGCGTAGCTTCAGACCAAGAATATTATCTTTATACTCCGCCAGCGTCTGTGCGATTCGCTCGATGTTGTAATTCGCCGGGTTGGTATTCTCAAGGTAACCGGTCGGCCCCCCGCCCAACGTCGCCAGACCAACGTTAACCACGTTGAGGTAACTTTTGATTTTTACCATCGACGGATTGATAACCGTTTGGCGGAAATTGGCGTAATTAACCCAACCACTGCTTCCGGCATCAACCACGCTGGTGACACCATTAGGTAAGCAAATAACATCCGGGTTAACGCTGATTGCCGTGCCCCCCTGATAGACATGAGCGTGAAAATCAATCAGCCCGGGCAAAACCATACAGCCTGCGGCATCAATCACCGTCTCCGTATGCGCTGCATCAGCATCCTCTATATCGACGATACGGTTGCCAACAATGCCAATATTACGGTTAACATAGTTATTGTTGTCGAGGTCAACGACTAAACCGTTTTTAATTAAAACATCGAGTTTCATTTTCGCCTCACGCATTAGATACCGATAAATTTCCAGTAAGGAATACCAATCAGGAAAAACACCAGCACGTTGACCAGAACCATGATGGTGCCTAGTAGCCAGAAGGTTTTTTGTGGAACATAGCCGCTTGAAAAGGTGAATACGCCTGCACCGTTACCATAATGCGTCAGCAATGCGCCATAACCGGCAGAGAACGCCAGCGAAAGCGCCACATACATCGGATGCGCTTGCGTCGTCATGCCAAGCGTAAACAGCACCGGATAGAAGGACACCACAAAGGCACTGTTGGAGACGAAAAAGTAGCGTACCGCGAGGCTGATAAACACCAGTGTCGCCAGCGCGCCGATTTCACTCAACTGAGAGAGATCGAGGTAATTCTTTATGACATCAACCAGATACACATAGAAACCGCCTTTTGACAGCGCCACCGCACAGCCATAGAAGGCACCGTACCAGACAAAGGTTTGCCAGGCAGACTTCTCGCTGACAACGTCATT
>NZ_JAGFPF010001109.1:0-714 GCF_025962695.1 Candidatus Symbiopectobacterium sp. NZEC135
CCCTTCGCGACGCATATGAAGACGTTCGCAAAGCCGCTGAGAGGCGAGATTGTAGTCCTCAACGTAGGCGTACAGGCGCCGAGCTTCTTTTTCAGTAAACAAGTACTGAAACAGCGCGGAGACAGATTCCGTCGCAAAGCCCTGTCCCTCATAATGGTGGTTAAAATGCCAGCCAACTGACCAGGTATTGCTGTTCGGCTCTTCTCTGTTATCGGCAAACAGATGCCCGATCAATGTGTCATTCTCTTTGAGGCACACGGCAAACTGGCTGGGATCAGCGGCTCTTCTGGTAACCTCTTCCCGAGCTTCTGCGAGTGAGCTCAGCTTTTCATCCTGAAAACAGGGAGTGCGCGGCGAAGACAGGTAGTCTAGCAGTGACAGGGCATCTTTTTCCCTGAAAGAACGAATGACAAGTCTTGGCGTGGTGACTACGATCATGATGTGGTGGGCCAATAAGATGAATGTGTACCTATTCTACCATTCGTCAACGATACACGCCCAAAATCTTCCAAAAAAACACATCTAAGCTATTGATAAAAATGGATAGTAACGATTGACTATGCGGACATTGCTGATAATGCCCATCCGCCTTGCTGGCCTGGCAACGGGCGCAGTGCGGTGATGGGCCCAGCATTGACAGAGAGGGTCGCCAGTCATTACTCTTTTGCCGCAGCTTCATGGTGTAAACCCGGAAACCATCCGATACGGAAGGGA
>NZ_JAGFPF010001110.1:0-712 GCF_025962695.1 Candidatus Symbiopectobacterium sp. NZEC135
AGCCGGGACTGGGCGGCAAAGGGGCCGCGCTTGCTGGGGGTCAGAGTGGTGATTGCGGAGTCGTTTGAGCGTATTCACCGCTCCAACCTGATCGGCATGGGAATTTTGCCGCTGGAGTTTGCCCCTGGGGTGACGCGTAAAACCTTAGGGCTAACGGGGGAAGAGCGTATTTCGATTACCGACCTGCAAGGGTTGACGCCGGGTGCGACGGTAGACGTCACCCTCACGGACAGCCAGGGACACGCGCAGGTGATTGCGACTCGATGCCGTATCGATACCCGTAATGAGCTGACCTACTATCAGCACGGCGGCATTTTGCATTACGTCATTCGCAAGATGTTGTGATGGTCAGAGGTAAAAATATCGGGGCCGGAAGGCCCCGATAGCAGCGTCAATGTATGGTTGATAGCGGTACGTCGCTATACACCAGCATTAACGCGGCGGGAGATCCAGCATATGGCCCATTTTGGCGGCTTTGGTTGCCAGATAGCGCTCATTTTTGGGGTTGCGTCCCACCACCAACGGCACACGTTCAACAATGTTGATACCTGCATCATTGAGGATTTTTACTTTTTGCGGGTTGTTGGTCAGCAAACGCACTTCATTCACGCCCAACAGCTTGAACATATCCGCACACAGCGTGAAATCGCGCTCATCAGCCGCAAAGCCGAGTTGATGATTCGCTTCGACGGTATCGGCCCCCAGGTCCTGG
>NZ_JAGFPF010001111.1:0-711 GCF_025962695.1 Candidatus Symbiopectobacterium sp. NZEC135
CGCGCAGCACCTGCGGTTCCGGACAGACATGAAAGCAGTCCATGCAGCGGGTACAGCGGGCGCGTTCGGTGGCTTCCACTACCAGTGCGCTTTTGCTGCCCAGTGCGCCATACAGCGCGCCCGTTGGGCAGAGGTGGCCGCACCAGCCGTGCTCAACCACCAGTAAATCAAATAAGAACAGTGCGATAAGCAGCCAGACGCCCGCGCCAAAGCCGAAAATCAGCCCACGGCCGGTTAATCAGCCCCAGCAGCCAGTAGCGCAGACTGCGGGACAGCGTAGCGGAGGTGGTAATACCGAGGCGCCGCCGCAGCCAGGCCGCCAAATCGGTCAGCGGATTGACCGGGCACACCCAGCTACAAAACAGGCGCTTGCCTGCCAACGCATAGCCGACAGCAATAATCAGTGCGCCGACCAGTGCGAGCGTGGCGGGCAGGTGACCGCTGGCGAGGCTTTGCAGCACCATCAGCGGATCGCTGAACGGCACGGTATCAAGCAACCGACTGGCGCTGTAATTGCCGTGCAGGATCCAGACACCGAACAGCGGACCACTGAGAAACATCAGCAGTACCAGCGATTGTGTCAGTCGCCGCAGCGCCAGCCAGCGATGGCTGCGCCACCACCCTTTCCTGGCCTGCGCCTCGCGTCCGGCGTCTTGCTTACGATTTGCCATCGCGCGCCTCCAGCCAGCTAAAGCGGTAGTGATGCCCAAG
>NZ_JAGFPF010001112.1:0-711 GCF_025962695.1 Candidatus Symbiopectobacterium sp. NZEC135
GTCGATCATAATTTCTTCGAATCCTGGCTCGGCATGAAAGTCCAGTCCGTCGATATGACCGAACTGCGCCGCCGTATCGATCACAAGATCTATGATGAGGCCGAACTGGAAATGGCCTTAGCCTGGGCGGATAAACACTTCCGCTATGGCGAAGACAAGAATGCGCAGCAGTATAAACGTAACGCCGAGCAGAGCCACGCCGTGCTGAAAGAGGGCCTGCTGATGGCAATCTGTATCCGCGACATGATGCAAGGCAATAAGACGCTGGCGGAAAAAGGTCTGGTGGAAGAATCGCTCGGCTATAACGCCATCGCGGCGGGTTTCCAGGGACAACGTCACTGGACCGATCAATACCCCAATGGTGACACCGCTGAGGCGTTGCTGAACAGCTCGTTTGACTGGAATGGCGTGCGTGAACCTTTTGTCGTGGCCACTGAAAACGACAGCCTTAACGGTGTTGCGATGTTGCTGGGCCATCAGCTAACCGGAACTGCCCAGGTGTTTGCCGATGTGCGCACCTACTGGTCACCGGAGGCGGTTAAACGAGTGACGGGTCAGTCACTGAGCGGTTTGGCCGAGCATGGCATCATTCACCTGATCAACTCCGGCTCTGCCGCACTGGATGGTTCCTGCGCGCAGCGCGACAGCGAAGGCAAACCGACCATGAAGCCACACTGGGAGATCACCCAGCAAGAGGCCGACGCCTGCCTG
>NZ_JAGFPF010001113.1:0-711 GCF_025962695.1 Candidatus Symbiopectobacterium sp. NZEC135
GCTGGGTGGTGTTGTCCAACTGGTTAATGGCAACGTTGATCTGATCGATACCTTTGCTCTGCTCTTCGTTGGCAGAGCTGATTTCAGCGATAACACCAGTGACGCTGTTTACGCCGCTCATCAACTCTTCCATGGTTGAACCAGCCTGCCGCACCAGATTACTGCCCTGCTCAATGTTGGTGACCGATTCTTCGATCAGCGCTTTAATTTCCTGCGCAGAGGTGGCACTCCGTTGCGCCAGTGAACGCACTTCTCCTGCGACCACGGCAAAACCACGCCCGTGCTCACCAGCCCGCGCCGCTTCAACCGCGGCATTCAACGCCAGAATATTGGTCTGGAAAGCGATGCCATCAATCACACTAATGATCTCGACAATCTTGTTGGATGACGCGTTTATCCTGGTCATGGTGGAGACCACTTCATTCACCACCGATGCGCCTTTGTGGGCAATACCTGACGCATCCTCCGCGAGTTTGCTGGCGTGGCGCGCGTTGTCGGCGGTCTGGCGTACCGTTCCCGCCAGTTCTTCCACGGACGCTGCGGTTTCGACAATCGATGAAGACTGTTCCTCGCTGCGCGACGAGAGATCGGCGTTACCGCTGGCAATCTGGCGCGACGCCGAGGACATGGCCAGCGCGCTCTGACCCACCTGCTGCATCAGCTCTTGCAGGTAGGCGATGAAATCATTAAAGCTCTGCACCACCGCGTTAA
>NZ_JAGFPF010001114.1:0-710 GCF_025962695.1 Candidatus Symbiopectobacterium sp. NZEC135
GGGCCAGGGCACGCCCGTGAGGGGATCGTGAGACGTATAGCGATAACCCAGCGCATCCGTCACCCAGCCCAGCGAACCACAATTGCTCATGGCGGCCGACATGACAAAACCGCCCGGCGTAGTCATCTGTCGAAACGGCGCCACGCGCGTCAGTTGGTCAATCATCTGCATTAACGTGGGTGCACATTCAGCGGCAAATCCGCGCAGCACCACTGCGCCCGGTGCCAGCGTCTGGGTCCAGCGCGGTGTGCCCTCGAGCGCGAACAGATCATCCGTCATGAGATTCCTTAGCCTCGCTCTCCAGCAGTTGGCGTTTACGCGCGATGCCCCACCGATAGCCCGACAAGGCACCATCGGTGCGAATCACTCGATGGCAAGGAACAATAATCGCCAAACGATTGGCGGCGCAAGCCCCCGCCACCGCACGCACCGCGTCCGGCTGACCAATCTTTTCAGCGACGTCGCGGTAGCTGAGCGTGGTTCCCAGAGGAATGTCTCGCAGAGCCTGCCAGACACGCAGTTGAAACGCGGTGCCGCGAATATCGAGCGGTAACGTCATCGGCGCGCCCGGTGAATCAATCACACTGACCACCAGCGCCATACGCTGCTCAAACGCGGCATCGCCTTCAACCAAGGTCGCATTGGCAAACAGAGCGTGCAGCTCGTTTATCAATGCAGTAGCATCATCGCCCAGTAATACGGCGCAGACC
>NZ_JAGFPF010001115.1:0-710 GCF_025962695.1 Candidatus Symbiopectobacterium sp. NZEC135
GGGGCGTCCTAGGGGCCGTCAAGGCGCTCAAGGGTGGCGTGGCTGGTGCCCTGAACAGCGGTTAACACAAAGGGGCCACTGCCGTGGCGAATCGGATCAACGCGGCCTTGCTGATAGGCATTGGGTGAAAGGATCGCCAGTTGTGGGCTGGAGAGCCGTTGCGGCAGCAGGGGATCGGGGGTTGCGGTCGTTACGCGCACCGCGTTGTCGCCGTCAGCGCGAATGTGTAGCGTAACGCCATCCAGAATACGCGGCTTGGGTGCGGCCTGCGTTGCCGCCGTCAGCGCATTGACCACGGCGGCGGGCGTCAAGGGTTCACCGTCGTGGAAGCGCACATCGGGACGCAGCGTGAAACGCCAACTGGTGTCATCCACTGGCTGCCAGGCCATTGCCAGCGCCGGTTGTGCGTCACCATTCTCATCCAGCACGATCAGCGTTTCGCTGGTGCTCCAGCGCGAAAGTTTGAAGGCATCGTCGCTGAGCGGGGTCAGGCCCGCACGAGGCGGTTGCAGCATCGCGATGCGAATACGATCGCTGGCGGCTTGCGGCGCGGTTTTCTCTTCGCTGCCAAAGCAGCCAGTCAGCCCGGCACTGCCAACGGCCAGCAGTAACGGAAAAATTCGGCGATAGACTAACGACATAACAGCGTCCTTTCAGGGAAAAAATTAGCAATAACAATCAGGGAGTGTCGGGATGGCGGGCAGCAGCGC
>NZ_JAGFPF010001116.1:0-709 GCF_025962695.1 Candidatus Symbiopectobacterium sp. NZEC135
ATGTGGTTACCGGCTATCAGGACATTCCCCATCCGGTCAAAGCCAGTGAGGCCGCATTTATTGAATGTCCACACTGCGCCGGAAAAATCACCGCTGACAAAAAGCGTGAACTTAATTTACGTGGTGTCTGGTTGCGTGAAGGTGAGCAGATAGATCGGAGCGGAAATATCACGGGAGAGGGGCGACGCTCACGCATTGCCTCTTTCTGGATGGAAGGTCCGGCCGCTGCCTATCAAACATTATCCCAGCTCGTTTATAAACTGCTGACCGCCCAGCAGGAATACGAGGTAACGCAGAGTGAAGAAACCCTAAAGACAGTTATCAATACCGACTGGGGAATTCCCTACATGCCGCAGTCAGGGCAGGAGCAGCGCAAATCTGAAACATTGAAAGATCGTGCCGAGAAGGTAATCAAGCGCACGGTGCCTGATGGCGTTCGTTTTATGGTCGCCACGGTGGATGTTCAGGGCGGGAAAAAGCGCCGTTTTGTGGTACAGGTCATAGGCTATGGCGCGCATGGCGAACGCTGGGTTGTCGATCGCTACAACATTCGCCAATCGCTTCGCCCTGGTAATGACGGCGAGAGTTTACCTATCGACCCTGCTGGCTATCTCGAAGACTGGGATTTGTTACGCACTGACGTTCTGGATAAAGCCTATCCCCTGGCAGATAACCCGGACAGCAGCATGCCGATACTGGCAATGGCGGT
>NZ_JAGFPF010001119.1:0-708 GCF_025962695.1 Candidatus Symbiopectobacterium sp. NZEC135
AGCAGGTGGAACTGCTGGTGAAAGATCACCACAGCGTACAACGGTTGATCGATCGTATGGAACGCCGTTATCCGCGTGCGTTGCTGAATGCCTTGATTTATCAGCCAACGCTGACGGAGGCGACATTAGACGATCGCGCTGCGGTGGAAAGCTGGTTGGCGACGTTGGTGAAAACCCTCAATGAAGGCGATGTACACGGTAGCAGCTACAGCGGAACGTTGAGCGAGAACCCAGAGCTTGCCGAGCCAGTATTGCGTGTGCGTACACACGGGGTCGATACCGATTACGTGCTGGACGCCAACTTTGTGCGTGGCAGCGAATATCGCAAAATCGTGCTGCTGGGTGAAAAACTGCGTGGCCTGTTTGAAGAGGGTGCGTACATCGAGCGCGGTGAGCGCAAACAGCCGATTACCAGTTTTGAACAAGCGCTGGAGTGGCTGGTGAAAGAGTCTCGCCGTGGCTTGAACATCCAGCGTTACAAAGGGTTGGGAGAAATGAACCCGGATCAGCTGTGGGAAACCACCATGGATCCGGAAAGTCGTCGCATGCTGCGCGTGACGGTTAAAGATGCCATGGCGGCGGATGAGCTGTTCACCACGCTGATGGGCGATGCGGTTGAGCCGCGCCGTGCCTTTATCGAAGAGAACGCCTTGAAAGCCGCCAACATCGATATCTGATGGATTGATATCTGATCGGGTGTTGTGACAC
>NZ_JAGFPF010001117.1:0-708 GCF_025962695.1 Candidatus Symbiopectobacterium sp. NZEC135
CAGTAAAAGGTGCACGTTGGTTAGTAATTTCGTAATAATAAGAGCACAAATAAGGTGTCACCTTCACTTCATCAGGTATTTCCTGCTTCATTTTTTGAAACAGTTCAATCGGTAAATTGGTGTAGGTGATATCAATTTCACCGCTGCGATAGCGATTTACGTCCGTCACTTCTGAGGAGATGGGTAAATACGTCACCTGCTCAATGGTAGTATGGGCATTATCCCAGTAGTGAGGGTTGCGCGCTAAAACCAGGCGTTCATTGACAACCCAATTTTTCAAGGTATAGGCACCGTTCCCCACCCAATGTTCTGGCTGGGTCCATTTCTCACCGAACTTTTCAACCGCGGAACGATTAACGGGCGACATGGCAGGATAAACCGGAAGTTTATCAAAATAAGGCACCGCTTCGCTCAGCGTCACCTCCAGCGTATGGTCATCCACGGCTTTGACGCCCAACGTGTCCGGCGTTTTCTTTCCAGCTATAATGTCGTCAATGTTGACGATATGTCCGTACTGCAAGTAGCTGGCATAAGGCGAAGCGGTTGCCGGATCGGCTAATCGTTGCCAACTGTAGACAAAATCCTGCGCGGTGACGAGATCGCCGTTTGACCAACGCGCGTCTTTGCGTAAATGGAAAGTCCAAACGCGGAAATCTTTATTTTCCCAACGCTCGGCCACACCGGGCACTATTTTTCCATTCGGATCGG
>NZ_JAGFPF010000111.1:0-5516 GCF_025962695.1 Candidatus Symbiopectobacterium sp. NZEC135
AGCGCACCGGTGCTGAGAAATTGCCAGAGTATGTTCCAGCGCTGTTGTTGCTGGCTTCGCACCTGCATGCTATTGGGGTTAGCCGAATGCGTGGATGGCCGTGCCTGTCCGGCTAGGTGCAACTGTGAACGCAGCGTTGTCTGGAGCACGTGTTTGAGTTTTTCTGGTGCTTGTTGGTAAAACATCCTTGCATTGATCTCACCGAGATCGAGCGTCAGCGTATCGATAACCAGGGTTTGATGCTCAGGACAGACCTCATCAAATACCGTTTCCATCACGGGGATAAAGTGCTGAACAACCCACTGCGCGGCGCGCGATTCAAAGGTCTCTGCATCAGCAAACCCGGTGAAATCAAATTCGAGACTAATGTGATTAATTTTGTGGAATTGGCTCATAGGCTCAACGCCTCATCTGTCTCATTGCGCGACCGCTGAATAAACTGGTAAAGCTGTTGAGCGATGGCATCGCACTCAGGCTGATCTTCTTTGCGCTGTAGCGCGTTGGATTTTGCGTGCCGCCATTGGCTATACAACGTTTCGAATTGGCCAAAAGCAGCGAAATCCAACCATAGGCACTGCGTCAGCAGGTGAGCCGGACTGTTTTCAATGATGAGTTGTTCTGCATGCTCCCGAAACCTGGGGTTACTAAAGCGAGCGGTGTAGCCCGGCAACACCAGAGTGACCCGGTTGGCATAGTCGCTAGCGTCTCCAGTACGCAGTAAAATGGGTTCGACGACATAAAGCCCTTCACTGCTTTGATTCAGCTCTATTAGCCAGCGTTGCAACTGATGGCAGAGTTGGGTGAGTGCCTGTTTGTCAGAATGGCTGGCAATATAAAGCCCCTCTTGGGTGCCTTCGATCCCAGTATTAAAAAACAGCAGATAATCATCATGCTCTGCGCGGGGCAGCAGGCGGTATCTGCGGTTATCAATACCAAACTGCAACAGCACATCAGGCAGCGTTCGCCCGTGGAAGAGGGAGGTGGCTAATAGGGTGTGCTCAATATCATCTTCATTCGGGTATTCGACTAAGCGGTTATCGGCTAAAGGCAGCAGGCTCGCCTTCGCTTCGGGGCTGAGTGACCACAACACAGTTTTGCCCGTATCGCTGGGGAAGTAGAATGAGTTTGGCACCAGGTTCAGTGAGTACCGGGCAATAGCCTGCGTATAACTCCCCTGGGAAGAGGCCAGTGGGAATAGCCCTAGAAGCAGCGAAAGACGCTGGCGGTATCCACCCTGATGTTCAGGCTGAAGCAAATTATCACCAATACCCCGGCCATTGGTCATCGTAACGATATTCAGGATAAAAACTTGTTTGTATTTCAGAAGCTGTTTTTCTAATGTTTGGGCAGAAAAATACGGATTGAACTGGCGATGTAACCACTCCGGGAACCGTTCGCTATAAAGGGCTAGCAAATAGTTAAAGATGCGATTTTTCCGCTCAGGATAATCATCAAGCTGAGCTCGCAACTGGTCCAGACGCGTGCTCGCATCATGCGGGTAATGTTTGCCGATATTATAAAACTCATCATCGTGTAACCGATGCGCATGGTAGGTGGCCTCAGTAGTTAATGAGAGCGAGAACAGCGAGTTCAACCCGGCAACGTCGTCACAAAAATTAGCCATTAGTTGGTCGAACAGCAGTAAGTAGCTGCGAAGCTGATGTCGTTGAGCCTGCTGCTGCGCATGGTATTGATTCGGCATCCCAGGCGCTAAATGATAGTTCCTGGGAAACAGCGTTTGAATGGATTCATAGCGGCTGAACTCAAAATATCGGCCAACGGGCAGCGCGGGGGGCGTGACCGTTTTGAGCTGGGCAAAACGTTGCTGGTATTGGATCTGCTCTATTTGAATGGCGAGATTGGCGTAGTCGAGGTTAACCGGGTGCTGAAACTGGATTATCTCGATGTCTGAATGCGCGGAGGGTCGCGGAAGCGTCAAATAAGAAAAAGGGGCGATATTATCAATCGGGGTTGGCTCTTCGTCACCCATGTTGCTACTGTGCTGGCTAAATTCTAGCCGATCAATTTGTAGGATTCCGTCTTCAGCGAGCAGTGATTCTTTAATCACAGTCGCAGGCATGTTTTGCGTATTTGCTTCAAGCCAAAGGCCAATCCGGTGGTAGATCTTGGCAGCTAGCCAGGTGACATCCGCGATATCGTCACTGATATGAATGACGGCGGTGAGCGTCAGCGGGTGTTGTCCGGTCAATTCAATGGCGGATAAATCTTCCCCAATCGCCCGAACCTGATAAAACTCATGGCGAATGCGCTGAATGGCGGCATGTTGCTGCGTATAGACCGAACGTTGGCTAGCTACCGGACCCTGCTGGCTTAACGCGTAAAAATGGTTGAGCTGTACATTAAGGGTGTAAATACCCAACTGCGGGGCATCTTCACTCCAGCGTAACCAGACTTTCTCGAGCTCAGGAAGCCGGGCTAATAACCACGTCTCATATTCTTCAGGCTGCTGCGGGTATGCCGGGATGATGTCTTGCGCTAACGCTAATCCATGAGCCCGGTAATCAATGTTCCCAGAGGGCTCGCTGAGATAGTCGGTTACCTCAAACTCACAGCGGTAGATCAGGTCGGTCAGGGCGTAGCACACCTGCTCCAGGATAGTCATGCCCGGATCGTGCGTATTGTAATCAGTCCAGAGATGACCACTTAGCTGCTGGATGTACGTCAGGCCAAGCTGATAAAGATGTTCAAAACTATTCGGATTATCATTATGGCGTTTTTTCGAAATAGTCTTAGACATTATTGAATTTACTCCCCCATTACTTTGTGCTGGCATTGCTGCATAAAGGGGTCATGCCATAATTGTGTAATATGGTATTGGATGGTTTGGTCTTTTCCAAATGGCGTATTGGTGCGAATTTGCAATGCGTAAGGGCGCACGGTGCCTCTGTGATTGTGTTGCCGCCAGCGCAGTTGTATTTTGTCTGCTGAAGAATGAAAAAATGCCTGAGTCATATGAATAGGGTTTTTATCTGCCCAGTGCCACCACCGTTTGTTGGGTGCGCAGGTATTAGTGGCGATGGCGTGCACAAGAGCATAGCGCCCGCTGTATCGGATGCCGATCCCCGCGACCACTTCGAACATATGGCACCCTTCGAGATCGGGAGTAATATCGTGCCATTCGCCATCAGCGGGGATGGGCGTATCAATCAACACGCCGCCCATTCTGCCTTGAGATGCGATGGTGCCATTGACGTCGAGGGTCTGCTGAGGCGTTGCGGTATTAATCCCTACATGTCCATTGGGCGTCATTGAGAGATTGGTGGACGGTACTGCTCCGGTATCCTCCGGGCTTTCTCCTGTGATATCTGCAATTGGGTTTGCGAAAATGTGTAGATTAATACTCTGAGGAGCAAATCCAACGTGCCACAGCGGGGTGTCGGGGCTATTTTGCTGGTAAAAGCTCAGCAAATGTTCCTGATCTAATGCTCTTAGCTGAAGTCCCGTTTCCGGTGGCTTGATAAACCCTTCATCACTCTGATTAACGCATGAGTCAATCAAGTCTGAAAAGTGTTCGGCTGACGGCATGGTCCCATGACGAAAATAATTCTTAAGCGTGCTTCGGTTACGTTTAGCCATTATTTTTTGCGCCTTTAGGGTTAGACGTTGTTGATGTGCTGACAATAAATTGTTCCCCGATAACCAGTTCGCCAATACCAACGGTAACGGGCCTGTGGGTAAGGTTATCGGGTGAAATTTGAATGTACTGATGCACTTCTGGAATCAACAAATACCATGGATAGGCTGCACGAATGGGTTGATTGGTTGTCGCGCTGTCCTGGAGCGTGTACTCCGTATCTTCATCAATGCTGATTTTCAGCGCGGAGAGTGCACTGACCTTAACGACGTTTTTTTGTCTGAGAATAAAGGCGCTGAGCTTCTCAAGTGATAAGCAGAATCCCAGCCCCGAGTTAAGACTGCCTGACTCCCAAGGGCATAATTGCGATTTGATAGCATATTCGAGTCTTCGTAATGCGGGGCCATGACTGACTCCCTCTTTTAACGTGACTTTGCACCTGATCTGGATTTTTTCGTAGCCAGGATGACGGACTTCTATTTGTACGTGCGGGCGAGACACGGCCAACAGGAAACGGCGAATAGCGAGAAGGTATGAAGAATCTAACTGCTTTGGCGAACAGAGCGAGTGATCGCAGTGGGTATTGACTGGGGTCACGATGACCAATACGCGGCCGGGTTCCTGGGCATGAGAATGATAGCTGCGGGTAGGGAAACAGTGTACGGAACCCACCTCCGGGAAGTTTTCCAGAATAAGGTGCTCGTAATCCCACGGCGTTAACGCTTTGCCTTTGTGACGCAAGCTTTCACTGATCCGCATCTGGAAGTGTTTATCGCTTTCAGTTTCGGGGATTTTTATCATCGCATTAAGTTGCGCTATGGCGGCAAGATTCGCCTTTCGCGGTGTGCTTCGCCATGCAGAAAATGAGAGCGGGGTGACACCATCATCGGCAAGGGGCGCGCCTTTACCTGATACTTTTACGACGTGTGTTGCCACATGCAAACAGTCAGGATAGCGGTCAATCCCCTTATTGGTACTCACACGTAGCCAAAACAGACCCGACGGCATCACGGTGTGGTCCGTATTGATGTCATCCGGTAGATCTAAGGTGACAATACCGGTGGTGAGAAAGTTGAGGGTAGTGTCATGGATAATCTGGTGCGGGTTGAGTGCCTGCCATTCATTTTCCACCAGGTAATACCAGCGATATGCGGTAGATGGATAGGGCATTAGCAGTCGGGCGTTACCGTCAAACACAAAGAAAATATTTAAATACCCCGATAATTCAGTCGCAGTGATACCGATAAAGCAATGGCTATCCTCTTGGTAATTCGGGAAGAATCTCGGTCTGTGGAGCTGGAGAATTTGCTGCGGCGGATAAATGGCGTTTTCGCCAAAAGGGTGCAAGTGAACGATTTCACTCTGGCTGTGATTGTCGATGCTTAATAAATCAATGGTTGATTCCGCTGAATAGTCGATGGCAATGCGGGTGACTAACGGCGCATAGGGTTGATTAGGCAACGTTCTTTTATGCTTTTTGCTGACATTGTAAGTCAGTGTGTCACTCAGTAAGGGCGCATAATCTTTGTGGCCGAATGCCGGTTCCGGGCCTGTAAGCATTAGCTTAAAGAGACCGTTACGTAAGCCAGATTGGTTACTGTATGGCGTCTTTGGCCACGGGCGAGCCACTGGCGTGTAGCTGTTTCTCATTTTCGGAAAATGAAGATGTCTGTCATGGTGAAGGACGCCGCTGGCCGGCGTGAATAACGGTAAGAAAGTCGGGCCGAATTCAACCCACTGCCCATTATCGAGCACTGCTGCGCGCATTTGAAAACTGGCGTTGGTGTATTGGTAAGGATATTGAGCATAGTACTGCCTGAAGCCCTCTGAGCCCCGCGGCAGGTTCCCCCAATCGAGGTGCAACGACAATTGGCTAAGGGATTTTCGGGCAATCTCTTCGTTAGCAATAACCACATAGGCA
>NZ_JAGFPF010001118.1:0-708 GCF_025962695.1 Candidatus Symbiopectobacterium sp. NZEC135
TTCCGGCAACAGCCCCACACGCTTGAGCAGTTGTGCCACCCGCGCTTCGGCTGCCGGTTTATCCATCACCTTGTGCACCAACAGCGGTTCCATGATCGAGAACCCCACCGTCAGACGGGGGTCCAGCGATGCATAAGGGTCCTGAAAAATCAGTTGAATATTACGGCGTATCCGGTGCAGCGCCTCACTGCCCAGACCTTCAATACGTTCACCGGCAAAGGTGATAGTGCCCTGCTGGCTGGGCACCAGTTGTAACAAGGCGCGCGCTGCCGTCGATTTTCCACAGCCGGACTCCCCGACCAATGACAGCGTTTCGCCGGGGTAAAGATCGAAACTGATGTGCTCCACCGCATGCACCTGATGGGTTACGCGGTTGAGTATTCCCCGGCGCAGCGGAAATCGCGTGACCAAATCGCGCACCTGCAATACGGGCGTCGACGGTTTGGGTAGGCTCGCCGGCGCCGCGCTGGCCGCTGTCTGTCTGGCAATCGTCTGCCCTTCGGCGTCGGTGAGATGCAGCGAAAACGGCGCAGGTTCGCAACGCCCGCGCATCTCGCCTAGCGTCGGCACTGCCGCCAACAACGCACGGGTATACACATGCTGTGGTGTGGCAAATATCTCGCTCACGCCCGCGGTTTCAACGCAGTGGCCGCTATTCATCACCAGCACGCCATCGGCCACTTCCCCCACCACGCCCATATCATGGGT
>NZ_JAGFPF010001120.1:0-698 GCF_025962695.1 Candidatus Symbiopectobacterium sp. NZEC135
CAAGGCAAGGTGTTTATGCGGACCGAGCGCCAGTTGGGGCACCAGCAGGCTAAATGGTATGCCCTTGGTGCGGAGGCTTTTGTCGGTAAGGTGATCCTGCGTGATGCGCTGATCACGCCGGAACGCACCACGCTGTCGCAAAGCTGGGCGCAGCGCGGACGTCAGTTTCCGGTTGAGGGCGGGGAGATCCTCGGCTATGTGCAGGATGGGCTGGCGTGTTTCAACCTGAATGCTATTAACCAAACCATCAGCGACGACAGCACGGCGGTCAGCACGCCGTATCCCGCGCTGGTGTTCCGCTGGCTGCTGATCAATCTCGGGGTCGATCCGGCACAGGCGGTGACCATTGTGGCGGCGGTGCGCGATTGGATCGACGAAGACAGCCAGCCGATGGCGGACGGGGCTGAAGATGAAACGCGCTTTACCAGCGCCTGCTGCCGTTCGTCTGCGCACTGCCGACGCAAAAGTTGCAGATAAATATTAATACTTTGCGGGACTATCAGGCACCGCTGCTCTCCGCATTGTTTCTCAACACGCTAAACGCAGAGCAGGCAAAAATGTTGTTGCAGCAGCGCCCTGTGGCGGGATGGCAGAGCGGCACGGCGTTTTTATCGCAAGACGGTTTTCCCTCGATAAACAAAAGCAGCGCGCAGCGGGTGTTGGTGGCGAGAAGTGATTGGTTTTTTGCCCATATGCGG
>NZ_JAGFPF010001121.1:0-707 GCF_025962695.1 Candidatus Symbiopectobacterium sp. NZEC135
CGGCGTCAGTGGCTGCTCGGCAACGCCTTGCAGGGCGATCTTCATATAGTCATCCCACGCAGGTTGGGCGCTCTTTGCGCCGCCCTCATAGCCCGAAATCTGATCTTTAATCGCACCCGAAACCGTGCTGCGGCCCAAATCGCGGCGATGGTCATCAAAGCCAATCCACACCGAGGTGACAAGGTTAGGCCCGTAACCGGAGAACCAGGCATCTTTGGAGCTGTTGGTGGTGCCGGTTTTGCCGCCGATGTCATGACGCTGTAAATCTTTACCGGCACGCCAGCCAGTGCCCATCCAGCCGGGTTCGCCAAACACGTTGCTGTTGAGCGCGCTCTTTATCAGAAACGACAACGGCGTGCTGATGACATGCGGCGCATACGGCAGCGTGCTGACCTGCGCTTCGGTCGGCGTGACGGCGTCAATCTGTGGCTGAGGCACGGTGCCTTGCTGCTCTAGCGAGGTGGCGACGTTTTCCATGCTGTCCGTTGATAGCACGGCAGAGCGCGGCGTTTCGCCATAAACCAGCG
Source organism: Candidatus Symbiopectobacterium sp. NZEC135 (assembly GCF_025962695.1). Taxonomy (NCBI): domain Bacteria; kingdom Pseudomonadati; phylum Pseudomonadota; class Gammaproteobacteria; order Enterobacterales; family Enterobacteriaceae; genus Symbiopectobacterium; species Candidatus Symbiopectobacterium sp. NZEC135. Next base: position 528 of record NZ_JAGFPF010001121.1, read on the forward strand.
GCAGATTGCAGGTGTCGCACACGGTTTTCGGCGTTGCGTTGAAAAGCGCGTTGCCCGTGTCATTCTCGATACGGGAAATGAAGTAAGGGTCAACCAGGTAGCCCCCGTTGGCCATCACCGCATAGCCTCTGACCACCTGGAGCGGCGTGAAGGACGCGGCACCCAGCGCCAGCGATTCGG
>NZ_JAGFPF010001122.1:0-705 GCF_025962695.1 Candidatus Symbiopectobacterium sp. NZEC135
GCCGTTAATGTGCCCGCGGCAATAGTGCCTGTGATACTTTTTATCGCGGGATGACGGCCATACCCGAATGCCAATCCATTGAGGTGCACCGAGGCATCAATCATATTTGCCACTTCCCATACAACAGGTTACGAATTGATACGTTATAACATAACAATTAAGAATTGGTAAATGACAATAAATCCATTTCTGTAGAGGGGGAGTGTCGGGCCGAGTGAAAATCAGCTCAGAGGGTGCCGTGTCCCTTTAAATGAACAACCGTGCTGGGCCAGGGATCGGCAAATATCCCTCCTGTTTTCCACCAGATAATCTCGTCTTCAGTAAGAAAGCATTGGCGCAGCACGGTAGCAAACGCCTCTATTTCCGCTTTCTCGCCGATTACGGTCAGATGACAATGTCGATCGCCAAATCGACCTGATGATGTGGCTAACTGCTGTTGAAGTGCCTGTCGCTCTTCTGCGGTCAAATGATTGTCCGTATGTTCAAGCACACCCGACTTCCAATAGCTAATGAACGCCAGACTGATGCTGCCAGCAGCCTGATTCCACAACAATGCAAGATCGTCCCTTCCCGGCAACCAGAAAAACCCTTTACTGCGATACACCCCGGTACCCATATGGTGGTGGTAGATATCCCACAACCGCTGAGGATGGAAAGGACGTTCATCCTGAATGACGCATGAAGAGAGAACAGAGTGCGATGGAG
>NZ_JAGFPF010001123.1:0-704 GCF_025962695.1 Candidatus Symbiopectobacterium sp. NZEC135
TGCGCCGCCGCCGCGATGCAAGCCCACTTTGCGATCCTCGGCGGGCCCTTCACGGCGAAAACCGAAATCGGCGCTGACCATACGCACCGGGCCGATAGTATCGGCATCAAGCCATTCACGGACTTGTCTATAAACCGGGAAGAAGCGCGTCCACATGCCTTCCATCAGAAAAAGATTTTTTTCACGCGCGACGCGGATAACCTCTGCGGTTTCATGACGATTCAGGGTAAACGGCTTTTCGCACAGCACTGATTTACCGTGATTCAGACATAACAAGATATTGTCTTTATGGGCGCTGTTGGGGGTGGCAATGTAGACCACGTCGACATCGGGATCGCTCACCAACGCCTCATAGCTGCCGTAGTATTTCTGCGCGGGAAAATGCTCGCCAAACTGTTCGGCATGTTGCAAAGAACGAGAACCTACGGCATAAAGCTCCGCATCGCTTAACTGGCCCAGCCCTTGTGCGAAGCTTTTCGCAATAGTGCCGGTGCCCATGATTGCCCATTTGATGGTTGCCATCTCTTTTCCTCTATCAACCTGCTCTATTTTTAAAATGCCGGTTTTTAAAATGCCAGTTTTTAAAATACCGTTTTGATTTTCGATGTATAGCAGGAAAAGTAAAAAGTGTTAGCGTGCTAGCTTTTGTCGGGGATAAAACAGAGATAAAAAAAATCCGGCGTCTGAGCGCCGGATTTTCATGC
>NZ_JAGFPF010001124.1:0-704 GCF_025962695.1 Candidatus Symbiopectobacterium sp. NZEC135
CGCTTGCATTCAGAGACACGCGCCCCTTCTCTACTGATGTTGCCCTGGCCTGATAGGAGCCATCCTGGTTATCGCGCGTTGGCGTAATAGAAAATCCGGGAAGCGACGCTGCGCCATGAAACACCACCGTTTTACCCGAAATCGCATTACCGTAGACATCCCGCAACATTACGTTCAACAATGCGGCATCTTTACCGTCGGAACCAATCTCCGTTTTATCCGCGTGGAATCGAGAAACATCTTGGTCAACGGCAGCGGGATCAATCGTGACATCGGGTGCCTTTTTTTGGTTCCGATCGTTCAGATACGCCGTCATGCGCAGAATGCCTGCCGTTTGAGTGTTTAAAGTGATATGAGCGATCCCATTGGCATCGGTACTCGTAATCCGCTCTCCCGTGCTGACATCACCCTCCGGCTGCCAAAATACCATCATGCCCGGTAGCGGATTGCCATTGGGATCGACAATGGTTGCGCTGTAAGTGATGCCAACAGGATCTCCGGCGGTCAATCGCATCCTGTTGACACTTACTGCGTCAATAACCCCTTGGCTGCCATCGCCGGTCACCACCAAGGGTTGCGTAAGACTGAGCGGAACATCATTGACGCGCACGGAAAGCAACACCTCTTGTGCATGTGTCGAGCTGACCTCGATGCGATAGCGTCCTTCCGCGAACCCTTTGGTTTCACCAAACAGTACGTTGGAT
>NZ_JAGFPF010001125.1:0-701 GCF_025962695.1 Candidatus Symbiopectobacterium sp. NZEC135
ATATCGGACAGGTAGAGGGCGGGTTTGTACAGGGAATGGGGTGGGTTACCACCGAGGAACTGGTGTGGAACGCTCAGGGGCGTTTGCTGACCGATACCGGTGCCACCTACAAGATCCCGACCGTGGCGGATATTCCGCATGACTTTCGCGTGCAACTGTTGCCGCACACGGATAACGCGGTAGACACGGTGTTTCGTTCCAAGGCGGTGGGTGAGCCGCCGTTTATGCTGGGTATTGCTGTCTGGTGTGCATTGCAGGATGCGGTGGCGCGCCGGGATGACGCGCAGCCCCACGTTTTGCTTGAGTTGCCCGCCACACCGGAACGGGTATGGCGAGCACTGCAACGATCGTAGGCTTGCATCACTGGCAGGGCGTAATGGCCCACAGCCAGCGCGCTGGCGTCTTGTTGAGCTGCCGTGCCGTCTCCAGATAGCGGAGATCCAACACGCTGGCAGACCAATAGACATTCGCGGCATTGCTGGGTTGCCACTGTCCATCGAACCCTTTAACGCCAGCTGCGCGACGCTCAATGTCGAAACGCACCTTGGTATTGGCGAATTCTTGGTGCGTTTTTTCACCGTCGGCATAGGGTTTCAGCCATTCCAGCGCGGTACGCAGGCTCTGCCCATGGCGGCCTTGCAGATCAATCCAGTGCTCACCTTGCAATTGCGCTGCCATGGCGGCGCGCAGCAGCGGCTCCA
>NZ_JAGFPF010001126.1:0-700 GCF_025962695.1 Candidatus Symbiopectobacterium sp. NZEC135
TGCCCTGCCCGGTTTTACCCTGACCACACTTGACGACGGTCTGCAAGTCGCTACCGATAAACTGCGCGTTACCGTGCATCAACCGCTGTGGCTGTCATGGGAATACCGCGATCAACAAGGTGTTTGGCAGCCGCTGGCCGCCGACCGCCACACCAGTGCGTACCTGCTGAATGCCCACGGTGATGGCGTTGAGCACTATCAGCGTCGCCATCCGGAGGAACAGTATTACGGACTGGGTGAGAAGGCGGGCGATCTGAACCGCGCTGGCCGCCGTTACGAAATGCGTAACCTCGATGCCATGGGTTACAACGCGCAGTCAACCGATCCACTCTACAAACACGTGCCCTTCACCATCACTCGTCGCGGTGACGTCAGCTTCGGGATGTTTTACGACAACCTGAGCAGCACCCGACTGGATCTGGGTAACGAGCTGGATAACTACCACGTTGCTTACCGTCGCTACAGCGCAGAAGCAGGCGATCTCGACTACTACCTGTTCCTCGGCCCACGCGTGCTGGATGTCACCAAGAAATTCGTGCGTCTGACCGGTAAAACCCTGTTTGGCCCCAAATGGAGCCTGGGCTATAGCGGTTCGACCATGCACTACACCGACGCCCCCGATGCGCAGCAACAACTGCTGAAATTCATCGAGCTGTGTAAAGAGCATGCTATCCCGTGTGATTCGTTCCAGGTGTCATCC
>NZ_JAGFPF010001127.1:0-700 GCF_025962695.1 Candidatus Symbiopectobacterium sp. NZEC135
TGTCAGGATGCCCGTCGTGGCATTACGTTGATACACCTTTATTTCGTGGGGGGCGGAAATCCCAGCACCGCTGTGGATTACATAAACATAGTCACCGGAGGTGGCAATCATGCCGTTACGGTGCGCCTCCAGTTTCTGCACCTGTGTTAATGCCCCGTCGGCATCGCGGTTGTAGACATACACCTCGCGCCCGTAATTACCGCTGGCATCCACATAGACTTGTTTGCCGTCATCAGAAATCGCCAGTCCGCCGGTTGAGCCGCCGCCTTCCATCTGGGTGGTGCTGACATACGCCAGCTTGCCGTCGTTGACGCTCAGTTGAATCAGATTACCGTTACCGGCAATGGTGTAGACCGATTTGCCATCGGCACTGACCACCAAATGGTTAACGGTGCCGAGGTCGTCAACCACCAGACTCTGCTGCTGGGTTAAGCGCCCGGTGCTGTCGACGGCGAAAACGGTGAGGGTGTTGTCAGAACCGGCGGCGTACACGTGGCTGCCATCTGTGGAATAGGCGATTTCTGTCGCTTTCGCCAGTGTGCCTGCGGTAAAGGCCTCTGCTTCCTGTAATAGGCTGCCGGAAAGCGCGGGAGGCACGTTAACCTTGTTGTCTACCGTCACGGTGGCGTGAATATCCAACGCCGCTTTCGCGTCCTGATCGCTCAGGCTTTTCAGCGTAACCGTGACATCACCGCTTGCC
>NZ_JAGFPF010001128.1:0-699 GCF_025962695.1 Candidatus Symbiopectobacterium sp. NZEC135
GGATTACCGCATTCCGGTGCTGATCCGCGTTGAACCTGCTCGTTTTGAAAAGATCATCGGCAAGCAGTTTGATTACCAGAAACAGCTCGCCGACGCACAGACCATGGGGCTGCGTGCCTCATTGAAAACGGCTAACCTGTTGACCGGTGCTTTGTTTATCGATCTCGACTTTTACCCGAAAGCACGCGGTAACAGCACGGGGCCGCTGCGGGTGGTTGATGGGTATCCGGTGTTGCCGACCATGGGCGGCGGTTTGTCGCAAATCCAGCAAAAACTGATGGCGGTGTTGGATAAGATCAACGATCTGCCGTTAACGCCCATGGTGAGCGAAGCCACCAAGACGCTGGCAGAGGGCCAGTCAACGCTGCGTGAGTTGAAAAAGACGCTCGCTTCGTTAAACCAGATAACCTCCAGCAAAGCGATGCAATCGCTGCCGCAGGATATGCAACAAACGCTGCAAGAGCTGAACCGCAGTATGCAAGGCTTGCAGCCAGGCTCACCGGCCTATAACCGCCTGGTGGCAAATATGCAGCGTCTGGATCAGGTATTAAGAGAGTTGCAGCCGGTGTTGCGCACGCTGAATGACAAAAGCAATGCACTGATCTTCCAGGCGCCTGAGAGCGAAGATCCCCAACCGAAGAGGGCGAAACCATGAGTAAAGGATGGCTGGTGGCAGTGGCGTTGCTGTTGAGTGCATGC
>NZ_JAGFPF010000112.1:0-5411 GCF_025962695.1 Candidatus Symbiopectobacterium sp. NZEC135
TGTGATTTTTAATCCGGTCACGCCACAAAGCATCGTGATTCCGCGACCAACGGATAAAGCCGTATTTATCTATGTCGGGCGTCTCAAGTTTGAGGGGCAAAAGCGTATCAAAGATATGCTGGATGCCTTTTCTGGTTTGAAGGGCGAATGGGAATGCCATTTTATTGGTGATGGTTCAGATACCGAAGTCTGCCAGGCCTACGCGCAACAACGGGGTATTGCAGATCGTTTGCATTGGCACGGATGGCAAGAAAAACCGTGGGAATATGTTCAGACAGAGATCAAGCAAGTCTCGGCTTTTGTCATGAGTTCTGCTTTTGAGGGGCTTCCGATGACACTGCTTGAAGCCATGTCTTATGGGATTTATTGCGTTAGCAGCGATTGCCCATCGGGCCCAGGTGATATCATCAAGAATGGTGTGAATGGGCAACTTTATCCACCGGGTGATACGCACCATTTCGTGAAAACATTATCTCAATTGCAAACGAATGAAATAAATTCAAGCATCGAAGAGATCAAAAACTCTATCAGTGAGTTTTATGATAAAAATTATTATGCTAAATTTATAAACGCGATCGCGATTGAAAAGAACAGATGAAAAACTAATAAAGTGGTGACCTTGTGTATTTTAACACTGAGCATGTAATAAAAGAAAAAATAATATTAAACCATAATATTAATGACTCATCTAACGAGGCTTTTAATATAGCCTACGGTATAGACAAAAACTTCATATTTGGCTGTGGAATATCCATAGCGTCTATTTTATTGCATAATAAAAATAAAAAAATTGCATTTCACATCTTTACTGATTTTTTCGACGAAACGAACATTGCTGAATTTACAGACCTTTGTCATCAATACAATACGCAGATTGTCGTTTACATCATAAATTGTGATGAATTAAAACAATTACCAAGCACTAAAAATTGGTCTTATGCAACATACTTTCGTTTTATCATTGCTGATTTTTTCAATAATGTGTTAACCACCGTTCTTTATCTTGATGCTGACATTGTCTGCAATGCAGATCTGGATGAATTGATTAACCTTGATTTGATAGATCATACAGCTGCGGTTGTCTGCGAGGGTGAAAAGCCCTGGTGGACTAAACGCGCCCTTGCATTGGGAGACGCAGAAATAAGCAATGGCTATTTCAATGCTGGCTTTCTTTTAATAAATATACCACGTTGGGGAGAGCAGGATATCAGTCGACAGGCGATGTCACTTCTTGCTGACGATGATGTAAAACAAAAAATATCGTTTTTAGACCAAGACATATTAAATATTTTATTTGTAAACAAAGTTTTGTTTCTAGATAAAAGATACAACACCCAATTCAGCATTAATTATGAATTGAGTGAAAACAAAAAAACACTGACACCAATTACAAAAAACACCGTGTTTATTCATTACATTGGACCAACCAAACCGTGGCATGCATGGGCTAGCGACTACGATTCTTCCCGCTACTTCATGACAGCAAAACAGCATTCACCATGGAAAGAGACTAAACTACTCAAAGCTCATTCGGCCAATCAGTTACGCTATTGTGCTAAGCATCAATTCCACAATAAAAAAATCCTTTCAGGCTTAAAAAGTTATTTCTTGTACTTTTTAAGAAAGATCAGCTGATTTTATTCTAGAAATAATAAATCATGTACTTTGACAACAGCATAGTAAAAAATAAGCTAGCATTTTTGGGTGCTAAAGAAGGCAACACTGAAAAAGCATTACATATTGCGTATGGTATTGATAAGAACTTTTTGTTTGGCGCTGCCGTTTCCGCAACATCAGCTATTATAAATAATAAAATCCCCATTACCCTGCACTTTTTCACCGACACGATAGATGATGATGATAGCCATCGTTTCAAGAAAATGGCTGCTAAATTTAATACAAACATCTATATATATCATATCGACAATACCCCTTTAAAAAACCTACCAACAAAAAACTGGCCATACTCAGCATATTATCGACTGATAGCATTCGATTATCTCGCGTTGTCGATAGATCGTTTGTTATATCTTGACGCTGATATTGTTTGCAAAGGCCCGCTTGATCAGTTAGCAAACTTATCTTTTGATGACAATGTTTGCGCAGTGGTTCCTGATATTAAGGAAATGCACAAGAAAGCAGTAGATAGATTACACTGCCCTGAACTGGATGGTCACTATTTCAACTCGGGTATGATGTTGATGGACTTAAGTAAATGGCATCAGCAGTCGTTCACCGCCAAAGTCATCGCTTTTATTCTCGGTAATGTGGAACTAAAATATCCTGATCAAGATGCACTTAATATTCTGTTATTGAAAAAAACGCATATTTTACCAAGAAAATACAACTGCATTTTTAGTATAAAAAGCGAGTTAAGCGATCGGAGTCATCAGAAATATAACAACATCATTAACGACGACGCGGCTTTAATTCATTATGTTGGCACAACTAAACCATGGAATGAGTGGGGACAATACCCATCAACAATTTTCTTCCAAAAAGCATATCTAGCCTCAGAATGGCATGATGTGCCGTTACTTAAACCGCGAACACCTTTGCAATGGAAGAAAAAGTCAAAACATGAGTTCCGAAAATATCACTTATTTAGCGGAATTTTGGCAAGATTAAAATATATCACAACAAAATAAGAGAATCGTTTCATGAATGTGTATTTTTTAGAATGGAATGCCAATTATGAAAAGCTCATGATAAAAAATTTAGAGTCGCATGGCGTCACAGAAATAAAAAATATCATGAAGCATTTTACAAGAAACAATATTAGACTTAAAAAGGCCAACGTTAATAATTGGTTATTCGTTAAGATACATATTTTTTTAAAACTGAGAAAAGTCAAAAAAGATGATTTAATAATTTGCAATGGATATAGTTTTTTAGGTTTTCTTGATATAATAAAAGCACTCCCATGTAAAAAAGCTTTAGTCATTCGAGATACTATAATTCATTTAGAAAGAGGAATGAAAGAAAACAAAAAATGGCTTCCATCTGATGGAGATATTACCCAAGAAATAGATTCACATTTTGATAAAGTATATAGTTTCGACCCATCTGACTGTAAAAAATACGATTTCATATACTTGAAACAATTCCTTCCATTTACATCCCAAGATATTGACACCATACTTAAAACATCAATAAAAAGCAAATTATCAGAAAAGTCATGTTTTTTTATTGGTGAATACAGACCTGATCGAGAAAAATCTCTCCAAGACCTTTTCCCTTATTTTAAACATTTAAATTACACACCTGATTTTTATCTTTTTGATAAACATAACAAATCAACAAATTACCCATTTTTTTGCAAAAACCAATCTCTTGATTATAAAGAAAATATACAGAGAGTTATTGCGTCTGACGTTGTTATAGAAATAAACCATCCAGGACAAGATGGTTTAACGTTACGAACGATCGAGGCTCTTGCTTTTAACAAAAAAATAATAACCAACAATATAAAAGTAATGCAATATGATTTTTATACTGACGACCGTTTTTTCATATTAGGCTATAATGACATTGACTCTTTACACAGTTTTTTAGAAAGGCCATTAGCACCTGTAGATATTGAATTGATAAAAGAATACACAGCAGATGGAATGTTAAATCGATTGGTCTCAGACATTTACCATCATAACAGCCCTACGCAAAGCAATATATTAAATTAACCGCATACTTTTCCACATCTCTTATTATAATAGAGAGCAACATTCGACTCTTATCTAGGGCATAGCTACAATGCGATTTATAATAATGGCTCCAGCATATACTGAATGGAGTGGTGGAGTTATCGTTCTACATAAATTATGTCATCTTCTCAACCAACTTGGAGAAAATGCTTACTTACATCCTATGGTCAAAGAATATCCTTTATCATGGAAAAATCATTTTACTGAGATAAAAGAGAAAATCAGACTAAAATATAAGAGTGGAAGATATAAAACAAACAAAGCATTCCAAACCCCTGTAATTAATAAATTAACAAACGACGATTTAGAAAATTCCATTATTGTATATCCAGAAATAGTATCAGGAAACCCATTAAAAGCTAAAAATGTAGTCAGATGGTTCTTACACCATCCGGGTTATCAAACAGGAAACGTAAATTATTTCTCTCGCGAACTGTATTTCTCATACGGTGCATTTGGCCGAGATTTTAAGCTATATGGTTCCCACACCTCTGACACAGTACTTCATGTATTTCATCAGATGAATGATATTTATAATGAGATTGGCGCATCTAAAGAACGGACAGGTACCGCATATTGCATCAGAAAAGGTCAAGGAAGAAAGATAATCCATGACCTATCCGATTCAATTCTTATCGATGAAAAAAAGCATGAAGAAGTCGCTGAAATATTCAAGCGTGTAAAGTACTTTATCTCTTATGACCTATACACTGGATATTCGGTGTTTGCCATAATGTGTGGCTGCATTCCGATTGTTGTTCCTGATGAGAACTTATCACTAACGGAATGGCAATCTGACCCCAAGATGCGGTTAGGTATTGCATACGGGTTTGAGCAAATTGAAGAGGCGACCAAGAACCGTAAAATTGCATTAGATTTAGTGTTTGAAAAAGAAAACGAAGCAATTCTTAACGTCAAAAAATTCATAGTTGAATCGAAAGAATATTTCTCCGTAGATTAAATACTTATTTGCATAAAAAGACCTAGTCTATAGTCCCCTCTGCATTAATTACTATACAGATGATTGATTACATTCATTTGCTTTTAAAAATATGGGTAAAAACTTTCAAGTAGTTCATAGCTGAAACATTATAGGGTTAGAAAATATTTCCTTAGGCAACAATGTTAGAATTGATGGATTCACAACCCTTGTTGCATCAGGAAGCGGATTCTTAAATATAGGTTCCTATGCGCAGATTGGCGGATACACGTTTCTTTCTGCGGGTGCAGGAATAATCATCAAAGATTTTTGTGGCCTTTCACAAGGTGTCAAAATTCACAGCAAGTCTGATGACTACTCAGGAAAGAAGCTGACTACTCCAACAATAAGTGAGGAGTACACTGGTGTGATAAAAGGTACAGTGGCCCTCGCGAAACATGTTATCATCGGCTCAGGTGCTGTTGTTCTTCCTAATATAACGCTTGAAGAGGGCGTATCCGTCGGGACACAGTCTCTCGTAACCAAAGATTTAAATGAATGGGCAATGTACTTTGGTTGTTCAGCAAAAAAATGAGAGATAGAGGAAAAGAGCCCCTTATACTCGAAAAATTTTTTTAGCGATTCAGGAACTTAAATAAAAAAATTAATAGCCAGTGCCATAGTCATTCCTTAACAAAAAAGCTAAAATATTTTCAGCGATAACTCTAAAATAGCCAATGCCAATGTTACAAACCCTTTACACCATCTTGCTTTACCTCATTCAACCATTA
>NZ_JAGFPF010001131.1:0-698 GCF_025962695.1 Candidatus Symbiopectobacterium sp. NZEC135
GCCTGCGTCAGCGATCTGCTGTTCTCTTTCCATTTCTCGTTGCCTTCCGGCCCCACCATCATTCTTGCCTGCGGGTTTTTATACCTGTTATCCGCCGCCATCGTTGTGCTGAAAAATAGTCATGTCATCACCCGAATCACTTTTCGTCGAGTGAATAACGGGCAATCCTGAAAGGAGTTAATGGTTATGCGTTTCACTGATTTTTTACGCGGTAATGTGGCGATATTGCTCTTTATCGCTGCGTGGAGTCCTTTACCGGCTAATGCAAAAATACAGGTTATTGCCAGCTTCTCGATTATTGGCGATATCGCCAGCAATATTGGTAAAGAACGCATTGAACTGCGCACGGTTGTTGGGCCAGACAGTGATGCTCACGTGTATGAGCCTTCTCCGGCAGATGCTATTGCGCTGTCCAAAGCGGATGTCATCCTCACTAATGGCTTGCAGTTCGAAGGTTTTATCACGCGACTGGTTGCCGCGAGTGAAACGTCGGCACAGATAATTGAGGTCACCAAGGGCGCGAATATTATTCAGGATCCCGCTGGTGGGCATTACCATTTTTATAATGGCAAAGCGGTATTTCATGCCGCACCTTTCGATCCCCATGCCTGGCAATCTATTGCCAACGTGCGTGTTTATGTGAAAAACATTGCTGATGCCTTCTGCGTTGCGGATAAACCAGGGTGTGATAGCTATCG
>NZ_JAGFPF010001129.1:0-698 GCF_025962695.1 Candidatus Symbiopectobacterium sp. NZEC135
AAGGGCTAACGAACGTGACATTACGCATCGTGTTTGCTTGGATTAAAAGCAATCAAGAGCAAGCCTTCTCCACCAAAATGCTGGCAAACGCTATCGGTTTATCATGCGTATCTTGTCGAAAATATCTGCTCTACCTTTCTGAAAAACAGATGCTTACTGCACAGTTTCACTATGGCACCTCAGGAAGGCCTATGTATATGTACCGCTTATTCTCTCATTCCGCTCAGTAATCAGCATAGTAGCGCTATCACCGGGAGCGTTGGCGAATACCGCCACCTAACGGTTTGTTCTGGTTCACCTTCGCAGCCAATGTATCTTGCAGAGCCTTAATCTTAGAAGATATCTCCTGCTTGCGGGCTGGTGCCTCATGCTGAGCCGAAGCGTGGTCAGTAACAGGCGGTCGCGCATCAAAACGCTTAGCCATCTCACGCACATGTCCCGCGCCAGGGCTGATGGTGCGACGGGTAGCGGACAGGTTGTTGGAGGAAGCCCGGGAAGAGGCATGATGCGACACAGCGGGGGCGTCCGATGCGTTCAGCGCGCCATTAGTCTCGACACGCTGCCACGTTGTCGGTTGCGCCAGATCGCTGACAGGATATTTCGAGATATAATTCCCGGAGGCATCGACTGAAACAAATGCCTTAAACCGCTCAGCGTGCTCGCCGGAGAGGAGTAATTTTGCCTGGGCTTTATCACCA
>NZ_JAGFPF010001130.1:0-698 GCF_025962695.1 Candidatus Symbiopectobacterium sp. NZEC135
TCCACGGTATAGAGCATCAGCCGATCTCCACATGAGTTATAAACGCGAGCAAATACATTTGCTCAATGATTTTTCATCATGCTACAGGCTGGTTATGAGGTTTAAAAACGATAATATGTCACGGGTTAGTGATATTAAGTCAATGAAAGCACGTTGCAGGCACTGAGCAAGGAACAGATTTTATGCGCAGAAAAATACCCAGTAGTGCGTCCCTGCAGGCTTTTGATGCCGCCGCAAGGCACGGTAATTTTGCCCGGGCCGCAGAGGAGTTATCGTTAACCGAAGGGGCGATTAGCCGTCAGATTGCGCGTCTTGAAGCATTGCTGAACTGTAAACTGTTTGACCGTATGGGAAGCAGGGTAAAGCTTAACCCTGTTGGCGCGCGCTATGCACATCACGTGCGTGAAACGCTCGATCGGCTCGAAAGAGATACGCAGTACATCATGGGAATGCCTGAGGGCAGTAAGAGTCTGGATATCGCCGTCCTGCCGACCTTTTCCAGCCGTTGGCTTATTCCCCGCCTGAGCGGCTTTAACGCTTTATTCCCAGACATAACGTTAAATATTGCGGCGAGAACGGATCCGTTCATTTTGCCTGGAAGTGGCTTTGACGCGGTCATTCATTTTAAACATTCCGCATGGGCAGGCATGCGTATGCAATTTCTGTTTCAGGAAAATTTGCTTCCTGTTTGCCATCCC
>NZ_JAGFPF010001133.1:0-687 GCF_025962695.1 Candidatus Symbiopectobacterium sp. NZEC135
GCTGGCCACACATCCTTTCTTGCAGCGCATTGGCCCTGATGTGCTTGATAGGTCCGTTACCCCGGAACAGGTGCGAGCCAGAGTGTTGAGTAACAGATTCTGCCGTCGCCGTTTGAGTGGCTTGTTGCTCGATCAGTCTTTTTTGGCCGGACTGGGCAACTATTTGCGCGCGGAGATTTTATGGCACGCTGCGCTGTCGCCACAGCACAGTGCGACGACGTTGGATGAAGAGCAACTGAGTGCACTGAGTGACGCGTTATTATCACTGCCGCGCCTTTCCTATCACACGCGGGGAACGGTAGATGACAATCGCCATCACGGCGCGTTATTCCGTTTCAAGGTGTTTGACCGTGAAGGGGAACCCTGTGAGCGCTGCGGGCACCCCATCGTGCGCACCATGCTCTCTTCGCGTCCGTTTTTCTGGTGTCCACATTGCCAGCATTGAGGCCGAAGAGGTGAAGTCGCGTTTGCCGTAGCCGGTGTACAGCTGGCGCGGACGCGCAATCTTCAAGCCGTCGTCGTGCATTTCGTTCCAGTGGGCAATCCAGCCGACGGTGCGTGCCATCGCGAAGATCACGGTAAACATGGAAGACGGAATACCCATCGCTTTCAAAATGATACCGGAGTAGAAATCCACGTTGGGGTAGAGTTTTTTCTCGATAAAGTAGGGATCGTTGAGCGCAATGT
>NZ_JAGFPF010001132.1:0-697 GCF_025962695.1 Candidatus Symbiopectobacterium sp. NZEC135
CGTTTTCTCAATGACGGCACCTTCCGTCGGGTAGGGGAAGAGCACGAGGTGCACGTTAATGTCCGGGTGATTTGCGCCACGCAGAAAAACCTGCTGGAACTGGTGCAGCGCGGTGAGTTTCGTGAAGATCTCTATTACCGGCTTAACGTACTGATGCTCACCTTGCCGCCACTGCGCGAACGTCCGGCAGATATCATGGCGCTCACCGAACTGTTTGTGGCGCGTTTTGCCGATGAACAGGGCATTGCCCGACCACGCATTGCGCCGGAACTGTATCATCTGCTGCCGCAGTACGGGTGGCCGGGTAATGTGCGCCAGTTGAAGAACACGGTGTATCGTGCATTGACTCAGTTGGAAGGGCGTGAACTGCGCGTGCAGGATATCGATCTTCCTTCGTTCACTCTCGATACCGTACAGAGCGATGATTTGCTTGAAGGTTCACTGGATGATATCAGCAAGCGCTTTGAACGCTCGGTGCTGACCCGCCTTTATCAGGCTTATCCCAGCACGCGTAAACTGGCAAAACGTCTGGGTGTTTCCCATACCGCCATTGCCAACAAATTGCGTGAATACGGCTTGAGCCAGCGAAAATCCACCGATGAGGCGGATGAGTAACCAACAAAAACGGCTGCCTTTGGCAGCCGTTTCTTTTTATCCGCTGAGGCTTATTTCAGTGCGGCCAGCGCGGCATCATAAT
>NZ_JAGFPF010001135.1:0-696 GCF_025962695.1 Candidatus Symbiopectobacterium sp. NZEC135
TAGTTAGCGGGTGTGACGCGATTTAAACACATGGCAGGATCTTCACCGTTGATCAACACGGCAGGTATGCCACTTTTCACCACCGCCTGCAACAAGGGGGCTCGCTCGTCATTGACGATCACAATGCCTGTTTGCCGTACACCTTGCAGCGATGCGACCAGTTGATCTTCCGTCATGGCATCATGCTCCGAGGGAAAGGGGCGCAGTCGAATATTACGCTGCACGCACAAGGTTTTGAGCGCATGGATCAATGACAGAGAAACCAGGTGGTAATCACTTTCCAGCATCAGGTTGCGCGGTGCTGCCAGCAAAACATGGCGCAAGGGCTCCAAGGCTTCGGTCACCGGTTTCGCCAGTTTATGCAGGGGATAGCCCTGTTCAGCGGCAATCGCCAGGATCTGCTGTTTGACTTTAGCACTGATAGGCGCAGTGCCATTTAATACACGAGAAACCGTACTGATAGAAACGCCTGCACACTCCGCGATATCCTTTAATGTCGCCATTGCTCTTTTATCCCTGTGTTTGCGAGGCTCACGATAGACGGTGTTAGCCAGAAATCACTCAACGCATCAGCCCACTCTCCTACCGTTTATCTCTACACTGTTGAGGGTTAACGCAATAACAACCACGAGAACATTTGCACACAGACCAGGGCCAAAGCTGCGATGTCACATTCTCTTACGCCTTTCTGCTAGC
>NZ_JAGFPF010001136.1:0-696 GCF_025962695.1 Candidatus Symbiopectobacterium sp. NZEC135
TCGCTGATTTTGCCCGCTGTGCGGCGCTGGCCCAACAGGCAGGCTATGACGGTGTGGAAATCATGGGCTCTGAAGGGTATCTGATTAACCAGTTTCTGGTCGAGCGCACCAACCAGCGCCATGACGACTGGGGTGGCAACGAACAAAACCGCCGCCGCTTCGCATTGGAGATTGTGCGCGCGGTACGCCGTACGACCGGGCCGCACTTTATTATCATCTATCGCCTGTCGATGCTCGATCTGGTGGAGTCCGGCTCCTCATGGCAAGAGATAGAGACGCTGGCTCAAGAGATGGAAGCCGCAGGCGTCACGCTACTTAACACCGGTATTGGTTGGCACGAGGCACGCATCCCGACCATCGCAACGCTGGTGCCGCGCGGTGCCTTTGGCTGGGTGACTCAGCGTTTGATGGGCAAGGTCAGCATACCGCTTATCACCACCAACCGCATCAACGATCCGGCACAGGCAGAACAGATGCTGGCACAGGGTTGCGCTGATATGGTTTCCATGGCGCGCCCCTTTCTGGCGGATGCGCACTTGCTTGAAAAAGCAGAAACCGGCCGCAGCGATGAGATCAATACCTGTATCGGCTGCAATCAAGCCTGCCTCGATCGCATTTTTGTCGGCAAGGTGACGTCATGTTTAGTCAACCCGCGCGCCTGCCATGAAACAAAACTGCCCGTAAGAGCGACAGACA